>JBJOPG010000032.1:0-26065 GCA_046050865.1 Cyanobacteriota bacterium | reverse complement strand
TAGCTTCTAGCTTCTAGCTTTTTTTGTAATGAGTAGATCATTTGGAAATTCAGAACTAATTTAAATTTTGTCTTTAGAAGAATCCCCGCTTAGTTTATACGTTGAACATAATCATAATCATTTGCTTTCAAGTCAGGAGGCGGGATGGAATAACCTTGGTCTGATTTATGAATTAGAACCGGCGGGGGAAATGCCTGGGGAGATCGCTCTGGCTCATGTTTTAATCGTCTCCCAAGGAGAATTTCAGGCAAGTTTTCACATCGAGGGACAATGGCATCAAGAAGAATATCAGCAAGGGGATGTTGCCCTGATTCCCGCTGGGAGCTTTTTTCCTACGGTCAAAGTAGATCGAGATGTACCTTTGATTGATTTGTTTTTGCCCCCTGATGTTTTGGTGAAGGCGATGGGAGAAAGTGCGACTAAAGTTGAATTGCGATTAGGCTCCGCCTACGCTTTGCGATCGCAACTTAAAGTCCAAGATCCGCTAATTCAACAGATAGCCCTAGCTTTAAAAACTGAATTAGCTACGGCTGGTGAAGATAGCCAACTCTATGCAGACTCTATGGCTTCCGCCTTAGGAGCGCATTTACTGCGACATTATGGGGTTAAAAACTCGACTGTCAAAGAGTATTGCGGCGGATTAACAAACTACCAATTAAAAATAGTCATTGAATATATTCAAGAACATTTAGACCAAAATCTTAGCCTAGACTTACTGGCAAGTTTAATCAATATTAGTCCTCATTACTTTGCTTGCCTGTTTAAACAATCCACTGGTAAATCTCCTCATAAATACATTACCAACTGCCGTTTAGAAAAATCCAAGGTGCTATTGCGTCAACAGAATCTATCGATCGCTTTTATCTGTCAAGAAGTTGGCTTTAAAAATCAAAGTCATTTTACTAGGGTCTTTCGCCAGCATTATCAAATCACACCCAAAGCATATCAGAATTTATTTTAAACAAGATGTAGAAATATTTGGAAGAATAGAACAGTTTTCGGTAGAATCGGCAAGACAGCAAACTAGAGAATATTTAAACTGAGCTTTAGTTGTAATTTACGAAATGATTAACTAGAGCCATGCAAATAATTTATTTCATTTTAGCCATAGTTGGTTTTGCTCTGCCTTATTTACAATTAATTCCTTTTTTTGCTGATCATGGTTTAAATTTATCGTTATTTTGGTCACAATTATTTGCCAATCAAGCTGCTAGTGCTGACACTGTAGATTTATTTACTTCTTCCTTCGTGTTTTGGATTTTTGTGTTTAAAGAAGGCACAAAACAGCAAATGAAGTTTCTCTGGATTTATGTTGTTGTGAATTTAATCATCGGCTTGTCTTGTGCTTTACCTCTATTTTTAGGTATGCGCTTAAGTAAGCTAAAAACACAATTATTGTCTGAAGCTGCATGAACAAAGTATTACCGATCCAGAAATGGCAGATTGTTCAATGGTCAACCCTGATCATTGCCACAGTATTTGCTTTAATTTTGTTAGCTCAAGGGATGAAGGAGGATACTTTTCGGCTCTTAATTCGATTGACCGCTCGCTCTTCCTGCATTTTGTTTTTATTAGCTTTTATTGCTTCCTCATGTCATAAACTCAAGCCGAGTCAAGTTTCTCAATGGAGTGGCAGTCCTAACCTCAGAAAACATGGTACGGAATAATCTTGATGCCAATTTGGGCTATGTATTTATTCTCTTGATGACTATTACTTCCTTCCAACGCCCTGCGGCTCTGTTAGGCAGACGTGGCTGGAAAATTTTGCATGCGGTGGGAATATATTATCTCTGGCTATCTTTTACCGTTGGTTTTGGCAAACGAATAGGCGAGTCTTGGCTATTTTATACGCCATGGGTAATTTTGTTGATCTCCGCCTTGATTCTACGTTTGATTGTGGTAGTAAAAGGGCGAAACTCCTCCTGGTAAATGATTAGCAGGGGAATCGATATTAGACTTTATTCCTCAATTTCAACTTGACACTTTACTAGAAACTGTTGGTAATCATTAGGAGTATCTAGATCAATCGCTCCTTGAGGAAATTCCACTGTAACGACGGAATTAATGTGACGTTGAATCACTTTTTTCGCGCCTTCTGCCTGAGTCAAACCAGTGAGTTCTAAAAATAGCGTTGAGTGGAATAACGCTGGAACACCTATCGTATTTTGGTAGGCTGAAGCAATAATGGGATGGTTGGTGGAACGATAGACAGATTCTAACTGGTGAATCGTTGGTGCTGATACGAAAGGTTGATCGCAGAGGAGAAGAATCGCAGCTTCAACAAGAGGAGATGTCTCTATTAGTGCCTGAATACCATGACGAATCGATGATCCCATGCCTGTTTGCCATTCAGGGTTTTCAACTACTTGAACGGGGAGATCTTTTAGCTCACAGCGAATTTGATCGCTATATGCACCCAAGACCACAAAAATCGGACTGCAATGGGCAGCGATCGCCGTCTCAGTTACCCTTCTCAATAAACTCCGTCCCTGATATAACAACAGTTGTTTCGGTGTTCCCATCCGCGTCGATGCACCAGCGGCAAGAATAACGGCAGAGATCGCGTTCTGGCTAGAAGACAGCATAAGTTAAATTGAAGGTGTCAGGAGATGAATCGGGGCTTGTCGATGTTTCAGAAAGCCTGCCGCACGATGGGAGAGAACAGCTTGAATCTCAGCAACGATCGCGATCGCAATTTCTTGGGGCGTTTCTGCACCCAGATCGATCCCAATCGGAAAATATAATCTTTCTAACTGGTCTTTGGTATAAATTAAATTGTTAAGTATTCCTTCAGTCCGCTTTTTTGCTCCTAAAACTCCAATGTATCGAGCGGGAGAGGGCAACAGCATTTTCAGAATTTCCAGATCGTCGAAGTAATTATGGGTCATTACTACAGCAGCAGTGCTTGTTTCAACCAGAACTTGTTTGTCAATGATGTCTCGGCGAGCGAGAATAACCTTGTCAGCTATGGAAAAGCGATCGCGTGTCGCTTCACTGGCTCTACAATCAACAACGGTCACATTCCACCCTAATGCTGTAGCAAAATTAGCAACGGGTATGGCATCGCTACCCGCACCGAAAATTATTAATGGCGTTGGAGGTTGAATGACTTCGATAAAGACTTCCATGCTACCAGAGGGAAATTGATATTTGCGAATGCTTGACTGTCGAGCCTGAAAGCTAGCTTTGGTGTCACAGATGAGGGTTTGTAATAAATTGGGTTCTTCAATATTAGTAGAGATCAAACCATCATCGGTAAACATTACCCTTGTTCCGATCTCCATTTCAACCGAACCCTCGACACTAAACACAGTTGCAATAACGCCTGGTTGTCTTTTCTTAAAACATGCTTGTAAAAAAACAATTGGATTAAGCCAGCGATCGAGACGTTCGATGAGAACCTGCACTACACCATTACAACCAATCCCAAAACCCCAGACAATATCTTCGTCATCTGTAGTGTCGTAGGTGACAACAATTGGTTTCCCAGATTGCATCCGTTGACGAGTATGCTCGAAGATATCATTTTCTAGACAACCTCCGCTAATAGCTCCTACCATGCGACCCGTACTGGTCATCAACATTTTAGCTCCCGATCGCCGATAGGTTGAGCCTTGTGTATTGATAATAGTAGCTAAATATGCAGTTTCGTCTTTTTCTTGGCTTTCCTCAAAGAGTTTCAAAATTGCTGGTAATTCATTCATATAAGCTTATCAGGCGTGATGGGCAGATTTCTGATTCGTTTGCCAGTGGCGTGATAAACTGCATTGGCAACAGCCGCCGCTACGCCTGTAATCCCAATTTCCCCGACCCCGCGAGCGCCTACTGGATTGAACTTGAGATCGGGTTTACCGACAAATGCCACGTCGATGCGGGGAATATCGGCATGAGAGGCAATGTGATAGGTTGCTAGATCGTAGACTACTGGATTACCCATCGTTGGGTCTAATTCACCCTCCTCCATCAAGGCTTGACTGATGCCCATAATCACCCCACCGCGTACTTGACTTGACGCTGTTTTCACGTTGATAACGCGCCCTACATCTATGACTGAAAGCCAGCGCGTAATCTGCAAGCGTCCAATCTCTTCATCTACTGTAACTTCGCAGAAATGAGCGCCCGACGAATGAAAAGCAAATTGTTTGGCTTCCTCTCCAGGGGCAGTCGATGCCGTCACTTCCCAAGCAGCTCGTCCAGATTGATTTAAGGCAGCAATGGCTTCTTGAGCGTTGTTTGCTTTAGCTTGTTGAAGCAGTTGTTGGCAAGCACTTTTAACCGCAGGCAAAAGGGATGCCGTCATTTGAGAACCGCCCGCAATTCCACCATCGGGTAAACGAGAATCTCCCATTTCCACCCGAATTTGCTCGATGGGTAAACCAAGAACTTCTGATGCTGTCATCGCAACTACGGTATAAGCACCAGTTCCCATATCATTCCCAGCCGTTAAGATGTGAGCCGTACCATCGGGCAAGAGTCTCACCTTAGCAGAAGTTGATCCACGGTAGCCTGGAAACATTGCTGCTGATATGCCAATACCAATTAGCTTACCGTCGCGAGTAAGAGAGCGAGGTTGTTGGCGTTCCTGCCAGCCAAAGCGTTCTGTCCCCACCTTGAGACAATCGGCAAAATGATGTTCGGAAAACGGCAATCCCTTGCGTTGGTCGCCTTTAGCAATATTTTTGAGTCGCAGAGCAATTGGATCTATGTTCAACTTCCAAGCGAGTTCGTCCATTGCCGATTCTAATGCCCACATACCAGGAGTCTCCCCAGGTGCGCGCATGAAGGTGGGCGTTCCTGCATTCAGTACAGCTAACTCCTGATATAGCCGCATATTTGGTGTTGCATACATCGCGGGAGTTACTCTGGTACAAGGTTCGCTAAACACATTGGCGGGGGAAGTGTAGGATTTTGCCTCGTGATCGATCGCGGTTAAAGTTCCATCTGCGGTTGCGGTAAGGCGAATACGCTGCTCGGTTTGCGATCGCTGTCCAGTATTAGCGGTCATTTGACGGCGAGACACGACGACTTTGAGGGGTTTTCCCACTTGTTTGGCAGCCGCAGCACACAGCAATCCGTGTGGCCAAGGAAAGGCTTTGCAACCGAAAGCCCCACCAATGTAAGGACTGACGAGTCTGACGCGCTCTACTGGCAAGCCCAATATTTCTGCATAGGTTCGCTGCCCTGCCAGTACCCACTGAGAAGGTTCGTAAATAGTAACGGCATCGTTGCCTCGCCACTGAGCAATGATGGCATGGGGTTCCATTGGCGCATGATGTTCCGTCGAGGTCGAGTAAGTTGCATCAATAGCTGAGTCGGCATTAGCCTGTTCGATATTTCCAGTAGCAAAGCTGCCCTTCTCAAATTTCAACTCTTCCCCCATCATCCCAGGAGCTTCTTTAAAAGTAGCTTTTTCTGGATCAACAACTGGGAGTTCTGTGTCGTACTCCACCTCGATCGCATGAGCTGCATGACGCGATCGCTCGAAGGTATCGGCAACCACTAAGCCAATGATTTGTCCTGCGTAGTGAATGCGATCATCGGCAAGAGGCAAGCGCGATTCATAAATGACCGAGGTTTTCCAATCGTTGGTTGGTTTAAAGAGTTTAGGAGCGTTACGATGAGTAAAGATGGCCAGAACACCTGGAGATTGTTCGGCGGTACGGGTATCGATCGCGCGAATTCGACCTTTGGCGATCGCCGATGTTACTAAATAGCCATGCACCAAGCCCTGAATTTGATGTTCGGCAGCATAGGTAGCTGTGCCTGTAACCTTCGCCCGTCCATCGATACGGCTGACTGAAGTTTTCGAGCGGTCGTTCATACAATTCCTCCTCCTTGGGCTGAAACGGTTAGGGCGCGACGAATGGCACGTTTTGTCATATCTACTTTAAAAGCGTTATATTTCAGAGGTTTGGCATCGCGTAAAGCAATCTCGGCTGCCTGTTGAAACGTTGTTGTCTCTGCTGGTTTACCCTTAAGAAACTGTTCGGCTTCAGGCGATCGCCAGGGTTTATGGGCTACCCCTCCTAGTGCCATGCGGGCTTGTTGAATCTCTCCCTCTTGGATATCTAAGGCAGCTGCAACCGAAATCAGAGCAAAGGCATAAGAAGCGCGATCGCGTAACTTCAAATACACGCCAGATTTGGCAAATGAGACGGGGGGCAAAATAACCGCCGTAATTATTTCTCCAGGTGCCAGATTGTTATCTAACTGGGGAGTATTGCCAGCAAGTCGATGAAACTCCGTAAAAGGGATTTCTCTGCGTCCCTTTACTCCTTCAACTTCGACTACCGCATCTAAAGCAGCCAAAGGCACACACATATCCGAGGGATGAACCGCTACACACTGCTCGCTTCCTCCCAAAATGGCGTGCATTTTATTGATTCCCGTCGCTGCTGGACAGCCTGAACCTGGTTGTCTCTTATTGCAAGGAAATACCGTGTCGTAGTAGTAGGGACAGCGAGTGCGCTGCATTAAATTACCGCCGACCGTTGCCATATTGCGAATTTGCTGCGATGCACCTGAAAGAATAGCGCGAGAAAGCAGGGGATAGTTATTGCGAATCTCAGGATAATCGGCAACTGCTGTATTGCTAACCAATGCTCCGATGCGAAGTCCGCCTTCATCAGTGCGATCGATTTGGTTGAGTTTTAAGCGCGAAATATCAACTAGTTGCGAGGGTTCATCGAGAAAAACTTTCAGGCGATCAACTAGATTAGTGCCGCCAGCAATAAAGTTAGCTCCTTTTTCTTGGCTTGCTCGTTGAATCGCATCCCGGGTAGAGTTAGCCCGAACATAAGTAAAATTTTTCATGCAGTTTCTTCCGAATCTTGTACCAACATCAACGCCGTCGGTTCTGGTGGAGTTTGTCCAGTTGCTTGTTGCACTGCCGCGACGATGCCGTTATAAGCACTACAGCGACAAAGATTACCGCTCAATCGTTCGCGTACTTCCGACTCCGACAATTGCGCCAGTTGAGGTGGACTATTGAGATCGTCGGTAACAGCACTAGCACAACCGCGTTCAACTTCATCAAGTAAGGCAACGGTGGCACAGATTTGTCCAGGAGTGCAGTAACCGCACTGAAAACCGTCATTGTCAATAAAAGCTGTTTGCACTGAGTGTAGAGTATCATCCCTTGCCAGTCCTTCAATTGTGGTAATTTCTTTGCCGTCCTGCATCACAGCTAAAGTAAGACAGGAATAAACTCGCTGCCCGTCGATCAGCACCGTACAGGCACCGCATTGTCCGTGGTCGCAACCTTTTTTACTCCCCGTTAATCCCAGGTTCTCTCGTAGAGCATCCAGCAACGTTACGCGCGGTTCAATATTGAGCGTCTGCTCTTGACCGTTAATATCGAGGGATACCTGAATTTCCCCGACCCCTGGGAGATTAGCTACGGATTCTTGCTGCGCTTGGGCGGCATTGAGCAAGGGTGGAGCAGCGATCGCCCCTCCTGCTGCCGTCAACGCTCGTGCCAAAAAATTACGTCGAGATGTTTGCCACCACCTCTTTTTGTCGTCTTGCATTTGCTTTTATCTTGGGGCTAGGGTGCTAATTTATGAGCGATCGCTTCGTGAAAAAACTTCGCTAAATTTTTAGTAGATCGGCCTTCCATTCGGAGTTGCAACGCGCGTTCTGTCCTGTTGCATGGTAGAAAATTTGTAAATTATTTTGCATCTATCTTAGCGAAAATATCAGCCTGAACTATTAAGAAATGAAACTACAAGTTGTTTTAGAACCTAGTTAAGAATATGTTATCTGTGGCTATCTTTTACCGTTGGTTTTGGCACAAGAATAGGTGAGCCTTGGCTATATTTTATACACCACGGGGAATTTTGTTGATCTCTGCCTTGATTTTGCGTTTGTTAGTGCTACGGAAAAGAGTAAAAAGCGTTTAATACTATCCTTGCTGATTATTGTGAAGATCGCTTAGGACAATATTTCGGATTTCAACTTACATAACCTCTCTAATGAAGATATCTGAAAAGGCAAAATATTGGCGATCGCCAACCCGAAACAGAAAGTTTAATTAAAGATCCCTCTCAAGTATAGTTTTAGACATTTTTACTTTCTGCCTTTATGTAGTTATTTAAAAGCCGATAAAAGATATAACCTTTAAAAGGTAGTCTTGATAACTAAAAATACCTAAAAATATTTAATTTTAGAGTAATAACATGGCAATAAATTTAGAATTAAACATCGATCAGTCTCTTCTCGCTTACCAGAGTTTGTCTACAGACGAAAAACTAGCCTGGCTATGATATGTCTACACTGCAATGGGAACATATATAACCCCTGCTGCCCCTGGTGCTGCCTCCGATGAACAATTCTGCACCATTTACCGATCTAGAAAAAGTTTTTAATACTGGAAAAAATACAGACCAATTACTATTAGAGCTAATGAAAGCGATCGCCGAAATATTGGCAGCTGATCGCTGTTTTCTTTATGTCCGCGACCCCAAAAGCCGTTTGGGTAAAGTGGCTTTCTGCTACTGTCGCCATCAAGAAATTCCCAACCTAACAGACGATCACTTTAAGCGGGATTCCTTGGGGTTAGAAGCTAAAGATCCTCTATTTGCAGCGGCTTTAAGCTGTCAACCAACCGTGTTCGTGAATGATATAGAAACCGCCGATCCCCAAATAGTAAACCGCGACTTTGAAGAAAAGCAATTTGGACACAGGGCTTTAATTCATGCTCACTTATGTAGCAACGGTAATTTATGGGGAATTTTGCAACCATGCATTTTCGGTAGCCCCCGCCAGTGGACGTACTTAGATAGGCAGTTAATCGAGATGGTAGTAAAACGCGCTACGCCCTTGGTGAAACAGTATGTACAACAAGAAATTAACATAAACGAAAAGGATCAATAAATGATTGTTAATACACAAGTAGATGGTTGGGAAATTATTTACCATCGCGCCCATGCCCTATTAGCTGCCCAGATTGCAGCCCATTGGAATCAAGAAGACTCGCCGCAACGCTTAACGGACACCATCGCTGCGATATCTCATCACGACGATCTTGAAAGAGAATGGGACAAAGAAGATTTGTTGTCTCCCGCAGGTGCGCCTAAAGATTTCACCCAAGAAAAAAAAACGTCAGTCGAGAAACTGCGCCATCATATCGAAGAGGCTCTGTATCGGGGGCGTTGGGTAGCTCTGCTTACTTCGATACACACTTGCTTTTTAAAAGAAAGTAGCCAAGATAAATCCCCCGAGCTAATCGAATTTCTGCAAAACCAGCGAGATCTTCAAGAGCAATGGCGCCAAGAATTAGGCATTGAGCAAGAAGAAGTCCAATCCTCCTATCGTTTCATGAGATGGTGTGATCGCTTGTCTTTAATTTTGTGTCAGCACCAGATACCTGATAATGAACGCACTTTAGAAATCAATGTTGGGCCAGACGGACAAAAATATGAAATAGCACAGTCGCAAGATGGCACAATATCGGTCTTTCCCTGGTGCTTTGCCAAGGATAAAATTACCGTTTATGTGGAAACCTCGCATTTATCAGAGCTTAAATTTAAAGACAATGAGTCATTGAAGTCAGCATTAAAAACCGCACCTCGCAAGTATCAAGAATGGACTTTAGTTAAAAGCGATTGATTAAATAAACCTTTTGCATAAGTCATTAAATCGCTAATTCCTAATTCCAATGTTCCCATCATCGCTACCACTCACTAAAGCTTGATGATTAGATGCGATCGCCTTTAGTTATAATACTTTGATGAAAGTAAGAGACGCAATTAGAAAGTTAGAACAAGATGGTTAATATCTAAAACGAACTAAAGGTAGCCATCGTCAGTTTAAGCATCTAATCAAACCAGGGACAGTTACAGTATCAGGTAAACTTAGTAAGGATGTTCCTGTTGGCACTCTAAAAAGCATTTGGAAACAAGCTCAAATAGAAGAGGATTAGTAATATGCGCTATGCAGTGATCATTGAAAAAGGAGAAGATAGCTATGGTGCTTATGTTCCTGATTTACCTGGTTGTGTAGCGGTGGGAGACACACCAGAAGAGGTTAAAACCTTAATTCAAGAAGCCATAGAATTTCATTTAGAAGGGTTGCAAGAAGATGGAGAATTAATCCCTCAACCCAATAGTTCTATTGAATACGTAGAAGCGAAAATATCAGCTTGAACTATTAAAAAATGAAACTACAAGTTAATGACAGTATTGGCTTTGCGATCGCCTTAACACAAAGTATTTAGAAAAAACATCGCAAAATCTCAATTCGCCCATCATCGCTACCACTCACTAAAGCTTGATGATTAGATGCGATCGCCTGAATTATCACTCATTTAGCAACGCCATAAATCCCACACCCAATCACAACAAATAAATTAAACCTGTGACACCTTATTACTGGTTTATTATTTAGTAGGAATTAGTAAATTCGCGATAATAGGCAAATGATCTGAGCCAATATCCCGCCCTAATCTAAAGTCTTCAACCTGAATATCAGAACTTACTAAACAATGATCTATGGGCGCAGATAAAATAGCAAATTGAGGAGCAATTCCTGACTGACTTGGTAAAATGCCGAAGCCTTGACGAGCATTGAGTAAACCAGACTGTTTAATTAATGAACGATAAAACGGCGACCACATCGATACGTTTAAATCTCCTGCAATTATCACTGACTGCTCTAAATTTTTGACGTATTCTCCAATACCTTTTTCTAAATGCTCATTACGTATTTGCCAACCTTCGTGACCATAATACAGTTGGGGATAAGCATGAGTTGCGATGAATTTTATTTGGCGATTTGACACCCTCAGCCCTTCGTGATTGGACTCCGTCCACGCTGCGCGATCGCTAATTTTTAAATCAGAAATTACTAATCCCCGATAAGTTCCATATAATTTTATTTCAGTATTAGTTAGAGGTAGTTTACTATAAACCTCAATCTCTAATTTTTTTGCTCCAATGTGATAAGGGTAGGTAGCCTTCAGTACTGCTAATTGTTTTGACCAAGGTATGACAGCTTCTTGAAATACAACAATATCTGGTTGTTCTTGGTTGATTAAGGCGATCGCTTGGTCATAGTTTTGATTACTCCACAGAACATTATACGAAAAGACTTTTAACGATTGATAATTATTAGTATTAGTAACTTGTGGTTGATTGAAGTACCAGGGCAAAATCTCGGCTAAATTAAGCAAAACACACAATAAACTAAAAATTAACCAGGGTTTAACTCGGGCTAAGCTGAAATAAATTAAACTACATAAAGCTAATAATAAAAATTGGAGCTTATAGCCAGAAACAAACTCCAAATATAAATTTAATCTGCCCAAATATCCAGCCAATGATAGTCCCAGTGTGAGGACACTAATACAGACAAAGAAATAATAACTAATACTTTTGCTGTCTCTGCTTTTCATTCGTAGCAAACTTTAAGGTGTTTCCTATAACATTCCCTCGTATCTTTGCGTCTCTGCGTCTTGGCGCGAACTCCTACTTCCAATCGCTCAACACCCCATAAATCCCCCAAATAGCCATCGCTCTCAAATAATGACTTGCCCTAAAAGTCCCCACCGTAGTAATCGCTTCAGGAGTTCTAAACTGTAAGCCGTTTTCATACACTTGCTTAACTACAGTTTCTGTTAACTTAAAAGCCTCTTCTTTCATCTCCATTTGCAACATAAAAGCAGCTAAACCAAAGTTGATTCCTGTCCAGACTTCTAGGGGGTGGGTATCATCAGGATTAACAGCACTACCATCGGGTAAAACTCCATTGGCTGCGCCATATTTACCATCATGAAACTTGAGGAAACAGGCATCATAGATTTTATTCAGGGTAGATTTAGTATATTGTTCCTCTACCACGTCAGGTAAACCGAGTAAACGAGCGTAGAATTGCCCACAGAGTTGATCTGCCATGACTACATTGGAGCCACTCTCGGTATCGAGACGATAGTATTCACCATTCCAAAGAGCATCATGATAAAGCGATCGCGATCGCTGCAACCAATCTTGATAAATATCAAGGGTATTCTGAATACCTAGAGGATAATCTTCTGGCTGTAGCTGAGGATTAGTTGGGGGAGTAGCTAGGAGAATCTTGCCGATCTTAATTGCTGCTTCTAAAGCCGCGATCCAGAGTCCTCCACAGTAGGCACTAATTCCTTGTAATCTCCAATCGTCAAAGGTCTGGTCGGGTGCGCCAGAGTTTTCGGGGATGCCATCATTGTCACGGTCAAATTTTTTGAGATATGCCAGGGTGAGAGTAATGCTACTCCAACATTCCCAAAGGAAATCGCTATCTTTGGCTCCTGTCAAAAGATAGTCACGATATACTTGCAACACAAAATCACTGGGTAAGTCTTTCCACTGGTTACAGTCTTGATAAGAGGTGTAGTTAGATTCCTCCCAGGGATGTTCATTCGGTGCGCCCAAGTCGTGGGGAGTAGCACCAGCTTCTTTGCGAATGGCGCTAGAGCGATCGTAACCCACAATACGGGGAGTATCATCATGGTGGGGAATAGTTCGGGCAAAGGCTTCTAAGACGGCTTTATCCAGTCTTGGCCATAGCATCATCAAGCCAAATGAACCATAAAGACGCACATCAAGACTTTCATACCAGCGATAGTCCATGCATTCTAATACCCCAAACTGTCCTACAGGATCGTCTTCTGTGGCAGCAGTCCAGAGAGTTCCACCATCCGCTAGTAAATATAACTCGTTAAACAGCGCCATCTTAAACCAGTCGGGAAGATTATCTCGTTGCAGAATCGGCTGTTGCCATGCCTTAATTTTTTCTCGCCACAAGTCACCATGCTTGAGGGAAGTCCGCACCATACTCCAGGCATTCTTGCCGTTACGCCCAAAGAAGTCCGTGTAGCGACGGTAGTAGTTAACCCCCTGTTTAAATTCCGTGATGGGGAGGTCCCAAGTGAGAGTGAAAGGGATAGTCTTAGTTTGACCTGGTTTAACGGTAAACCGAATGGCGATCGCACAGGCAATTTGTTCTCCAGGATCGGCAGGAGTTTCATCCTGTAAGTCGGACAAAGAACCATCTGTGGCAAAGTTATCCCAGACTTCCCTACCGTCACCGTCAGGATTCCAACGACTGAGATAGAATACTTCGACACTGGGATTAGCAACGGAGGCGATCGCCATTTGCCCATCTCCTTCTTGGACATTTTCCTGAGACTGTCTCCGATTCATCAAACAGCCTACCCGATAGTTATCCTGAATCCATTCGTTATAATTACCTGTGCTATCCCGCCACTTGGGTTGATATTCATATTCAGGACTACCATCATCTCGTACGGCGATCGTTGGGGACTTAATGGCGTTCGTAAACCAGCCCACCGTATTTTGCCAGGTCAGCATGATGCTTAAAGTGATGGGCTGATCTGTAGGATTATGTACCGTCCAATCAAAATTAACGATGGGATAGCTAGACTCTTGGTAATTCTCAGCCCAAATGGGAGAAAATTGCTCACAAGTAATATCGGCGGTAAAAACACCTTGATACTCAAACCAACTGCGAGGATATAAAGCGCTGTAAGTTCCCTGTTCGGCAGGATACCATGACCAACTAGATAGAGTATCATCTTCTGGCGCTTCGGTGGCTAATGCGTAAGCCTGAGTAGCTGATGCTGTCTGTTCAAACACACTAAACTGACAGGCAGGAAGAGACTGGAAAATATGCTCTCCCCCATCCAAATGCCAAAGATTAAAATCTCCTTTGCTGGAGCGACCAATACATCCAGCTCCCATCCCGCCCAAGGGCATTCCATGCCAAGGGCCATCATCCAAATTGCTAGCGTAGCGAACCGTGTAAGGATTATTCCATCCTTTGCCAAGGGGACGTTGCCAGGCACAATGAGGAATCTGAGGCGGCTGTTGGTTGGAGGTCATATGCTCAAATAACTGGTTAAAGCAAGATTCAGGATAACAGCAAAATTAGAGATCAACCAGAATATCCTTAGATAAATCAAAAAATTTTGCCTAATCAGCCTATTCAACCAATTAATAACAAAGCTTAGATAAGAAGTCTTGCTCAGCGGATATCTTGTTCTGCCAAAACAATAGTTGTCTCCGCCCCTACTCTGCCAAAATCGGGTTCTGCTCCCATACTCATTTTGATCGTATAAACCCAACGGCTATCTTGCTGTTGGATACTTTTAATTTTACCCATCCCGCCGATGAAGCGAACTATTTGATTAGGAACAAATTTGGGTTTAGTTAATAAACAATTAATACTCATATGATTCGGGCTTTAAAAATAGTCAACTAACAACAAAAAACGAGGCTATAAAGGCTGAATCAGATCTAGAGCGGAAGTATATCTATCGGCTAGTGACACCATATTTTCAAAGTTTGAGGAAAGTTTTTCAGATTTTAATAGTAGCTAAACACTGCATTTTTGTTGCTTGAAAAATTAATTGCGTTGGTAACTTACTATTGCTAATGAATTAGACAATTCAGCACACTCACTACTAATTAAACTCCAACCAGTTTGGCGTAATTTTTGAAAAGTTGCCCAACCTTTGGAACCTCCAGGTACTTTGTGGTCTGGTACAGCATGAGGAGAAGCTGTGTAAACTTTCCAAGATTGATAGGGATATTCTCTCAAATGAAGTACAATATGGGATTGTTTTCCTTTGTATGGCAGCCAACACATCTCTTTCATATTCAAATTCAGAGCTAATTTTTTAGATTTGCCGTCATCTTAAAAAAATATGTTTTAAAAGTTCTCTATCAAAAGTTTAGTATCTTAGCAATTTTAAAATAATAGTATTTGATTTTCAGTAGTTTTTGTAGCAAATTGTACATTCTATAGTCTTTGGACAAGTTTTTGAAAAGATTTTTTTCATAAAAAATGGACACTTTTAGGCAAAGACAAGTCTCCGTAACTGCTCTATCTTTAGAACTACTTACTTTTTTTATGCGCCATCGCCTAAGGAAGCGATAGCATCGATTTATCTACTGTAATCATTTTAACTATGATCATCTTCAAACTTATAGCCGACACCCACCACTGTTTTAATAAAAGTGGGATTTGCGGAATCTGGCTCAATTTTCTTCCGTAGTCTGCGGATATGAGTATCCACCACTCGCTCATCACCAAAGAAATCATTGCCCCATAGCTTATCGATTAACTGGGTACGACTCCACACCCGTCCAGGGTAGCTGAGAAAAGTAGAGAGCAGATTGAATTCTAAAGTAGTAAGGTCTAACTCTTCTGGAGTTTGGGAGTCTAATTGTCTAATTGCTGAATGCTGATCTAAATCAACTGTAAAATGTTTAGTGCGATAAGTCTGGGAGTTATCTTCTGGTACTCCATGGCGCAGACTGCGACGCAGCAAGGCGCGAACTCGGGCGACTAATTCTCTGGGACTAAAGGGTTTAACTAAATAGTCATCTGCTCCTGTGGATAGTCCGATGACTCGATCAATTTCTTCCCCTCTGGCGGTCAGCATCATAATGTAGGGATCTTTGTTATAAGGCTGTTGGCGGATACGGGTACAGACTTCCAGTCCATCTAAACCAGGTAGCATCAGATCCAGGATGACGACATCGGGTTGTTGTTGCTTGAAGATCTCCAAGGCGGTCAATCCATCGTGGGCAACACGACAGGAAAAGCTTTCTTTGGTTAAAGCTTGCTCAATTAATTGAGCGATTTCTTGCTCATCCTCAACAATCAGAATTTCCATTTCGGTCAGATTTCAATAATTAATGGACAGATAATAATTATGGCGTTGCAGAATTGAAGTATGATTCTACGATTTTTGCGACCAAGCAAGTCAACTAAAAAGCTAAGAGCTAGGAGCTAAAAGCTAATAGCTATATGCATAGCGGTATCCTTTAGGACGGACAGATTACTTTTCAGTTTTGTACTTCAAATCAGCAGCGTCTGAAGTAGTTATCCCGCTAATTGCCGCTAAAAGTATCCAGATCATCGTATTTACTCGTAAATCGAAAATGGTAACGTCCGCCAGATTAAACAAAACGCAGGATGTAAAGGCAACCAGATAGCTAAAAAAGATGAGGTTGGTTGGATTGCCAACGGAAGTTAAACATAGCTTGGTAGCTTTAAACATAATCATGGCGACAATTGCCAAAAATAACAGTAAAGAAATAATTCCCGTCTCAGCACCAAACATCAAAAATAAGTTGTGGGGATGTCCTAGCCAGAGATTCATTTTAGCTTCGTAAAGTGGTGTAAAGTTGCGCAGTCCCCAACCAACCACAGGACGCTCGGTAATTAGCTGCCAGCAAAACTGCCATTGGGTAAAGCGTAGCGTGGCTACAGGACGTTGGTATGCTTCATCTGATAGTCTCAACCAAATGAAAGCGGGGACTAGCCGACGTAATTGTGTACCGCCAAAATTCGGGGCGAAAGAAGCCCACAGAATAGCCATAGTAGCGCCAGTAATTCCCCATACCAACCATCTCCAACCTAAGTAGACGGCATAAGCTATAAAGCTACATACAGCTAATCCCCAGGCATTGCGAGAACTGGTGAGAATCAAGCCACTGATATCGGCTAATAAAATTAGCGCCAATAAGTATAAAGTAGCTTTTTTTAATTTAATCGATCGCCGTTGCCAAGTTTCTAACCAGAGTCCTAGAGTTAGGGTAAAAGCGATCGCCAAATAAATTGCCAGAAAGTTAGTGTAATTAAACACCGATGACATTCTGCCCGTAGGAACTCCTAAAGGGACTAACTGCCAACCAAAAATTGTTTCCATGAGGCGAGGGGTATCCCAAGCCAGGAATAACTGTCCCCAGCCAAGCAGCACGATCGCTAAAGAAGGAAGTACTATGAGCCAAGATAATTGACGGAGTTGACCGGGTTCGGTAATCAAGCACCTGAGAGCCATAAATAAGGCGAAATAGGGCAGGAAATTTGCTAACCCTAACCAGGCTTCTGAGGGATATTCGGCGATCGCCGAACTCAAAACTAACAAGCTAGCCAAAATACCGAAGCTGCGATTGAGGGCACTATGAAGGATTAACCTATGGTTCTTCTGCCAAATGATGCCCAGAACAATTACTAATCCCAATGCTCCCAAGGCAGGAAAAAATGGAAAAAAAAGGACGCTAAGACAAAAATAGCGCCATGTCCAATTATTTTGGTTAGTTGTGGTTTTTGGCTGATTCAGCTCCATATGTTAGATAACTTGAGTTCGGGTGAAGACAATTGCTCGGTTAAGGTAGCTTCTAGCTTCTAGCTTCTAGCTTCTAGCTTTTAGCTTCTTGGAGCATATGCTTTAGTACCAATCCTTTGTTTGTTTGTCACCGAAAACGCGCCTCTTCTAATTAAGCTTATAGCTTATAGCTTATAGCTGGGGCAAAGCCCCTTTATTGCTGCGGCACACTATCAGGAACCTCCTGCTGTAATTCCTCGGTAGGAACTTCTGCTGGTAATTCACCATCGGGAACCTCTTCTTGCATTACGTCGGCAGGAAACTCTACTGGCACTTCACCATCAGGAGCTTCTTCCTGTAGTTCCTCGGCAGAATTATCGTTCATCGATTCGCTGGAATCTTGATCTGATTGTGACTGCTCATCTGAGTCATCTGGTAGTAAACCAGGAAATGGCGTATTAGAAACTTGTCTGGTCAAATCAGCATAGGACTGATTATATTCAATAATCGAGCTAAGCTTTTCACCTCTTGCCCTAGTTAACGCAGTCTGGGCATCAATTACCTCAGTTTGCGTACCAACTCCTGACTGAAAACGCAGTCTAGCTAAGCGCAAACTTTCTTCTGCTAAGCTCACTGCTTTGGTGTTGGTAACAATGTTGTTTTGATTAGCTTTTAATTGAAAGAATGCCTGCTCTACGTCAAAGCGAATCTGATTACGCTGATTAGCAAACTGGGTTTCGGCAATTTCGCCGTCTTTTTCCGCCCGGGTAGCTCCCGCACGGGCTGCACCCCCATCAAACAGTCTCCACTGGAGATTCAAGCCCAGTTGATATTGATCGCCGATATCAGAGTCATCTTCAAAGTCATCAGAGAAAGTATAGTCTGCACTTGCTCTTAAGGCGGGTCTAGTGGCGGATAACGCTACCGTGCGCTGGTCATCGCTGATGTCTCTTTCTAGTAACCTCTGTTCTAGTTCCTCACGGTTTTTAAATGCTTGGATGATCGTTTCGGGTAGTTCTAAATCCCAAGTTCCCGCTTCGACAATGGGATCAGCAGTAGCAAGGTCAGTTTTGTCTGACACACTTAAGGTGTCAGCTAATTGTCTACGGGCAATATTTTGATTGGCGATCGCCGTGGTTAACTGTTGTTCTGCCTGAGCTAATTCGACTTCTGCCTGTAAAGATTCAAATTTAGTTCCGAGTCCTGCCTTTTTTAAAAGGTCAGCATCTTTGAGGGTTTGTTTGGCGTCTTCTACCGCTGCCTTTTGGATCTCAACCTGGGCGTCTCGATTTTGGAGATCATAGTAATCTGTAGAAGTTTGAAGACGCGCTTCTTCCACAATTCTTTCTAAATCTAACTCCGCGCTGCGTAATTGCTTCTCTGCTATACGGATTGAAGCTCCTCGCTGACCACTGTTGAAGATAGTATAATCTATCCCTAAACCACCCTGAAACTGGAAGCTACTTGTTGAGTTATCAGTAAAGCGATCTTCTGCTGCTTGTCTAGCCTCTTCTTCTGAAGCACCTTGATCCTGAAATGATTGAGTTTGTTCATCAATACTTTGCTCAGTAGCACTGTCGAGAATCAACCCAGAGTTGGCATAGGTCAACCCACTAGTAGCATCAAAAGTAGGATACAGTGCTGCTTTTTCTTCCTTGACCGCTGCTTCTGAACGTTCTACCTGTATTTTCGCCTCTTGGATGTCCTTGTTGTTCTTCAGGGATATTTCTAAAGCCTGCTTTAAAGTAATTGGTTGTTGAGCATCAACCTGAACTTCCTCTGGATTGGTCGGGCGGGACAGAGGATCATCACTAGGATTAAGTTTTTCGATGTCAGAAATAGGCTCTTGAGCCGGTTTGACTTCTGTTGTCATTTCTTCAGATGGGACTGCTCCATCATTTTCCTGCGCAAGCTGTTGGGTAACAGTATCAGATGCTTGGGCAGCGGCGGCAAAGATATTACTCAAGGCGATCGCCGTACTAATACCCATTACCTTGATAAATTGATTTTTATGATTCACTCCTCAACTCCTAAATTTTAATGATTAGAATATTTTTTGATCATTTGACTAAAGATCACAGCAAACAATCATTTTGCCAGTAACTTTGGCAGTAACTTTGACCCATTAACAGTTTACTCATCACTCATTGTGGGCGATGTTTTTTTTTGATCAACATAAGTTAACCGAAAAATTTCACTGAACAATAGCTGTGTGCTTGATATATTGCAACCATAATCAGTTTAGTATTTTACTAGACTAATTAACGGAACACTAGGTAATTTATCTTTACCTTTTAAAGCCAGCAACTCAATCACAAAAGCAAAGCCAATTACCTCTGCTTGTAATTGAGCTAATAATTCCACTGTGGCTTTGGCGGTTCCCCCTGTCGCCAATAGATCGTCAACGATTAGCACCTTCGCCCCTGGGGCGATCGCATCTTGATGAATTTCTAGACGATCTTGTCCATATTCCAATTCATAAGTCGCTGAATATACTGGAGCGGGGAGTTTTCCTGGTTTACGGACAGGCACAAAACCAGCATTGAGTTGATATGCCAAGGGAGTGGCAAACATAAATCCCCGCGATTCCATGCCAACAACATAATCAGGTGTTAGATTAGCTGATTGACATTCTTTACTTAGGCGATCGATAGTATGACATAAACCTTGGGCATTATTTAGGAGAGTTGTGATGTCGCGAAACAAAATTCCTGGTTGGGGGAAGTCAGGAATGTCGCGGATTAATGAGTTAAGTTCCATGAGCATTTTATCTATAAACTGCAAAAAATCAGGCTAGACTGGTTTTTGAGTCACCCGTACACCTCCGTCCTAAAGGATACACCTTCGGATATAAAACGAAGGTGCCTGCGGGTGACCGTTGGTCGAACAGCTATGGCATCATAACACCAGATAATTATTTGTTATCCTCGACAAAGAACAATCATCGATAACTCACATTTGGACTTAATTTCATAATGAGCCAATCTGCAAGTTTAGAATCAGAACATCCATCTTTAGTAGACAGTCCAGCCTCAATTTTAAATACTTTACCAGACATATCTCTTCCGGCTAAAGTTTGTTCCCCCCACACTCAACAGCAAATAGATTTGTTGTTATTAGCATTAGAAGCTCTAGAACTAGGAGCATCGGAACATATGTTAGCCACTGCCAGACAGTTAGGCATTGATCAAGTTGTCAAACATCGGGTTAATCTGTGGCGCTTACGCTGTAGTAATCCTTGGCGACGTTCCTATACCCGAGACTATTTAAGCTTAGAACAGGCAAAAGCCTTAGTCATTATTGCTGGTTTTCGGGCAAAGGATTTAATGGTAATCATTCGACAGCTATTATTAGCGGAACAACAAATGCGGGAAAAAAATCTGCCCCTGGATAATCATTTTCGTCTCTCTGAATATCTGGAACGATTTCGCGCTCATTTCCGTAGTCGAATGAACTCTCGCCGTGCTAAGGTATCTGCCTATATTGCCTCGGAAGAACAGCTTAATGAATTGGCTTTGTCTTTATTGAACAAGCTATTGTTTTGTACTGGAAACAGAGGCATGCAGCGTGTCTGGTTTAGTTTGTTTGATGGAGAAGTGGCTTAATTTCATGAGTACCAAAAGACAGTATAGTTCCCCCAACTGCAACCTAATCTTAGAAGGTTTTGAAGATAACGACGCTGAAAACGTCGATATTTTAAGTGGGCAACCGCCAATGTCCATGATTACCAATGCGGAATGTTATCTACTGCAATCGAATCAAAAATTGAGTGGGGGCAATGTTTTTCTGACTAATCTTGCTCATGCTACCAGTAATTATGCTCAAGGATTCTTGAGTGGGCTGTTTCCCGCCGAGAAATCTAGCAACAGTAACGCCGAATATCCTCAAGTATCGATTCATAAAATCCCAGAACAACATCTTCATCGTTTAACTTTAGAGCCTGCACCCGATAGCGGTGAAGCTAAAACCGAAGTCGAGATCACAACCATCGAACTTTTTGATCTGGTAGACGCGATCGACCAACTCTACGCTGATCGTTCTGTTTTGCCCAACATGACTCTAGAACTCAAGCCCGTTAGTAAGCGCTATCGAAAACCAGAACAGCCTTTAACCGAAAGATTAACTCCCGTCGCCATTGGCTTGTCTAGCTTGGCGATCGCCGCGATCGCTTTGTTTATGCTCCCTGTTCCAGAACTTGCCCCGACTAAATCAGCTCCTCTGCATCAAACAAACCAAACCAGCAAAACCCAACCAGAAAAAAACTCTCAGAACACACTTCCTCAGAAACAATAGTTAGGCTAATTTTTATTGGTTAGAATCAATATACTTAATATATGTATACGATTTTCAATAAAAATATTTATAATGTCCCAAACTGCTTTAAATCTGATTGCCATAGGAATCTTCTTGATGACTATGACTTCTTTACTTGGGCCAATTTTTCAGATTCCCCCCGTGGTTCCTGCGGCTCTCACCTTCGGCATCCTCAGTTTAGCTACGGTAGATACCTTAAGTTGGAATAGTCGAGGTGTTTCCCTGTTGTTAGATTTATTTGCTTCTGGGGAACAACGTCAAAGAGTTATTAATCATGAAGCGGGACATTTTTTGACCGCTTATTTTTTAGGTATTCCCATCACGGGTTACACCTTAACGGCTTGGGAAGTCTTAAAACAAGGCAAGTTAGGTCGAGGGGGGGTTGGCTTTGATACGGACTCTCTCACAGCCAAACCTTTTGAATTGGAGAAAATGCGTCTTAGTTTAGATCGTTTCTGTACTGTTTGGATGGCGGGTATTGCTGCGGAACAGATGGTTTATGGCAACTCCCAAGGTGGGGCAGAGGACAGGCAGCAGCTTAAGCAAGCTTTAGTGATGGCAGGTTTACCAGAGATCGGTCATTCCCAAAAAGAGCGTTGGGCACAGTTACAGGCAACTAATCTTTTGACTCGACACCAGCAATCTTATGAAGCTTTAGTAGTAGCCATGAACTCCAGAGCCTCGGTAGAGGAATGTTACGCCGTGATTCAGCAACATTGTGATGCGGATAGTTTGGTTGTTAGCCATTAGTTTGGAGCTGTTAGTCATCTGTTGTTAGTTATCTAAATTCGGTTGTTGAAATTCATAAACATCTTGAATGACTTGTACCCAACCCTTTGCTAGAGATTCTAGAATGCGATCGCCTTTTTCTCTGGTGGCAACCGTAGCATCTCCCATGACCCCACTCTTGCTTAATTCTTTAGTGAGCCAGGCAAAGGGTAGCTTTCCTTCCATGTCGAGTAGACTATCTGTTGGTAAACCCTGGGGATATTCTTTGACCGCCTTGTCCATTTGCACCTGTTGCGGCAATAGAGACAGCATCAGACTAGTCTCGGCATCTCCAGCATGAATGCCATATTTTTGTTCTTGGGGTGTTAACAAATCCGCCACCAGATGGGGAACGCGCCAGGTAAATAAGGGAAATACGCTAAAGTCTGGATATTCTTGGTGCAGATCCCTAGCGGCAATCTCCATAATTTGAGGCTGTCCCCCATGGGAATTCATCAACACCAGCTTGCGAAATCCTGAGCGATAGACACTCATTGCCATTTCGGTAATTACCGCCAGCAAAGTCTGGGCACTAAGGGTGATGGTGCCAGGAAAGCCAATGTGTTCGTTGGATTTGCCGTAATAAAGACAGGGCAAAGCATAGGCTGGAATATCCTCTTCTAACTGAGACAGAGCTTTTCCTAATACCCCCAGACTAATCGCCGAATCTACCGCTAGGGGTAAATGCAGACCATGTTGTTCGATCGCCCCAATGGGTTGGATAATTACCACGTTCTCTTTGTTGGGCATCTGCTCAATTTGTGCCCAGGTAAGATAAGGAAAGTAACGCTGAGGAGGAATAAAGCCGTGCATCATAAAACTATATGAAACTATATATTTGTTTAAATTGAGTTACAAAAGATTAAGGGCAGCCGTTATAATTGTTTGAGGTAAACTACAAATAAATTTTCGTAATTTCTAATTAATTTCTAATTACACTTTTATGCTCAAAAACATCTTACGTCTTCTGGCTGTATGTGCCAGCTTCGTGGCTTTATTATTTGTGACTAGTCCAGCGATCGCCAGTACGACGGTAGCAACTACCGAACAGCAATTGCAATCACCTGCTGTGAACTTAGCTGTGAACTTAAATGTTGTTAGTCCCTCTCTGCAAATAGCTGGCAACACAGATACTTTAGTTAACCATGTTGGTTGTTCTTGTGCAGCCTGTACTCAGGTTCTGCGTTAATTTAAGCTATTATTTCATTCTAAAATGAGGCGATCGCTTAGATTTTTGTGTTGTAAAGGGGAACAAATCCCGAATCTTCAACTATTGATTGACCTTGCTGGGACAGCAGCATTTGAGCATAAGCTTTCCCAGCAAGATCTTCAGGGGTTCCGTCTTGTCGAATGACCAGAAATAAACGACGAGTTAAAGGATAAGTTCCATTTTTAAATAAATCTAAATTAGGTTGTTTTTGTAGCAGGGGTGCCACATAGTTAGCGGAATTTTCTGCTGCTAGGCTAAATGGCTTAATGCCTTGTTGATTTTGAATTAAAGAGGTGGAAGCAAGAGAAATTGCCCCTGGCATAGCAATTACCTTCCGTACCGCTAGAGTATAATTTGCCGCATATTGAGTACTGCTAGGGAGGGCGTTAGGATCTCTAATAGCTAAAATTTCGAGATCTTCAGGAGTTAAGAGTACAGGAGTAATGGGCAAATCAGCTCCCCCCAGTTGCCGCCAATTAGTAATCTTGCCGCTAAAAATATCTTTTACTTGATCCACACTTAAGTTATTCACCTTTAGATCACGATTCCCAAAAACAGTTAGACCGTCGATCGCAATAGGTACTTGTAAAAGTTTAAGATTACGCAATTCCGCCTGAACATATTCTTGATTCGTCAGAGGACGACTATTAAACGCAAAGCTAAGTTCTCCGTCCAAAAGCATCTTGATGCCATGGGCATAACTTTGATCTTGATTAGCAGGCTTGGTATATCTGAGATGAAAGTTAGGATGATCCTGGGAGATCGCATCGTTCATTCCATGAGCTACCAAGGAAGCAAAGTAAAGGGCACCACCATAGCTAAAAAGGCCAGGGGGAACATCTTCAACCTGACTCATGGAATCATATAAAGCAATAGACTCTTCTTCATTTAAAGATAAATGGGTGACTTGCCGATCCAACAAATAATTAGACCATAAAGCGATCGCCAAACCTAAAACCAGCAACCCACTGATCACACTGGGTTTTTGGAATTCTTGCTGAAGATTGCTTTTAGTTTCCGTCTCTAACACCTCGGACTGGGGAACGATGGAAGTAACTGTTGGCGGCTTGTACTGGACAATATTTAGGGGATAAAAGCAAATTTCACAGTACAGAGCCGCATGATAATTTTCAAAACTGCATTTAGGACAAACATGATTTTGTTGCTTAGGAGCCGCATTTTTTTTACTCTGTTTTTTACTCTGATTGCTGAAGTACATAAGCTTCTATATAACTAGGATTAAATATTTTTGATAAGTTAGGCTTTTGCTCGATCGATTTGAGGCTATTTTGTAAATAATCAATAATTTTATTAGCAGCGTAAAACATTGACTTCATGTCATTTCCCACTCGAAAGGCTTCTTGATTGTCTTCTAGAGTAAAAAACTTGGTGCCCGCCTTAAATAGCTGCAATTCTTCATCGGCAACTCCTGCTCGCTGTGCCATGATCTGGTCGGCTTTGATCGGGTTACTTGACATAAACTTTAAAACATCAAACCAAGTATCTATTAGAGCTTGAACCTGCTGAGAATGTTCATCGATTAGCTCTTCTGTAACCACCAATAAATCAGGAATAGCACCAGGAAAAGCTTTGGAAGAAATAATTTCTCTTGCTCCTGGTCTCTGCAATGCCGTTAACCAAAAAGGGGGGAATGCTCCTACTGCATCCGCTTGCCCTCCAGCAAAAGCCGCTGCCGCTGCTCCTGTCTCTAAATCGATGATTTTTACTGTCTGGCGGGATAAACCTTCTTGTTCCAAGGCAAGAGTCAGTAAAAAATCATCCACCACCCCTGCTTCAATGGCAACCTGCTTTCCTTTTAAATCTTTAATCCCTCGAATTCCCTGAGCAGCGATTATTTTGTCATTACCAGCAGAATTATCATTAACTAAAACGATCACTTCTCCTTTCACCGCTTGACTGGCAAAACTGATGGTGTCGTTGAGAGTCTGACAGTTGCCGTCGATGTGTCCTGTCGCTAAATCCTCAATGGATTGGGTGTAGCTGTCATACCATCTCAGCTCAATATTATTAAGTCCATGCTTGGCAAATAAACCCGCCGATTCGGCGATCGCCCAAGGCCACCAGCCCGCCCAACTACTGTAGCCAATTACCAGAGGTCGCTCAACATTGCCAGAGGAATTACTTGAAGAGATCCTAGACAAGCCATGCCAGTTAACCGTAATCAAAAAGCTTACTAGCAGGAAAATAGCCAATAACCAGATTTTTTTCGCCATCTAAATCCTAAAGTTATTGATCATTAGCGGATACTCTTCGCTCATTCTGACAGCAGCGCTCATTTTACTCCTGCTTAAAAATTATAGAGGTAAATTGCTGGATTTCAGACTAGAAATCCCTAGCTGCTAGCAAACCTACAGTTTGCGATAATTAGCGATCGCCGAAGTGACTTGGCACTTTGATTATATTGACAAAGTTTTCTTGCTCTAGCCATCGACCATGAGTTAATTAATTTTATTTTTGTTACATAACTTGACTTTTTTCTTAATATTAGTTAACTTGATTACATAGACGCAAAGAAACACATTATTTTTACCCCGTTTCTGAGTCTAGTTCTAGGGATAGAACATTCATATATATAAACAAACGCAATCATAAACACAATGACAACTACTCTACAACAAAGCCAAGCCCAAGGTAATTGG
>JBJOPG010000031.1:0-24527 GCA_046050865.1 Cyanobacteriota bacterium | reverse complement strand
TGGTGATGGCCAATCGATCATTAGTGGGGAATCACAACAGGGTTTATTCTGGTGGAATTTAAATTTGGATAATTTATTAGACAAAGGATGCGATCGCCTGTCGGATTATCTTGCTACTAATCCTAATGTCAAACCAATGGATAAGGAACTTTGTCGTTAAAAATTAATTAAACGGCACAATGAGTGAATAATTAGGATGAATATCAGGGAACTCTAGATATTCTTTGCTTCCATTGTCTTTCTCGAACCTTGGGTAGTTTCTGAATACGTTTTAACCAATTCTGGATGACTTCAGGATTTGGTTGAGTTGCTAGCCAAGCTGGGCGTTGCATCAGTTGATTTGACCATAATTTTACTTGTGGATAATTAGATAAACTAATATTTAAGTAAGGCAGCCATAAAATAAGCGATCCAGCAACAATTTCAGCCAAGGTAATCTGCTCGCCAGCAATATAAGAATTACCAGCAAGATGCTTTTCTAGAAAACTCAGCATAGTAATTATCTGTTGATTAGCTCGCTGAATTACGCTTTCGTTATCAGTTATGCGAATTATAGTCAGCATGGCTGGAATTAATTCATTCATTGCCAGCATTTGAGTCATTCGGACAATAGTTAAGGTCTTAATATCTGTTGGTAACAAGGCAAAATTTGGGTACTGAAGTTCGAGATAATCCAAAATAGCTAGAGACTCAAAAATTGACAAGTTGTTATCTACTAGTACAGGAAGACGACCAAAAGGGTTAATTGCTAAAAAATCAGGTTGCCATTGATCTCCATTTAAGACTAATTCAATTGGCTCAAAGGTAAGCTGTTTCTCTAGCAATGAGATCCACACAGGACGAGAATATAGCGAAAGTGTTTTGTAATAAAACTTCAGCATAATCTATGGTTTTAAACTGTGCTTAATCAATTTATCTCAAAAATGAAACCGTGAATAAGCATAAATATGTGGGAAGTGACCATGCTTGCGATCGCACCATCAAACTCTGGAACCCAGAAACAGGGGAGTTAATCAAAACCCTGCGGGGACATACTAGTCAAATCAACAGTTTGGCGTTTAGTGGTGATGACCAATCGATCATTAGTGGGGAATCACAGCAGGGTTTATTCTGGTGGAATTTAAACTTGGATAATTTATTAGACAAAGGATGCGATCGCTTATCAGATTATCTCTCCACTAATCCTAATGTCAAACCAAGGGATAAAAAACTTTGTCGTTAAAGTTTAAAAGCGATCTTGTAGGGGCGAATCGCCCGTCATCTGCTAACATGCTCAGATCAAACATAGATATTCGCATCAACAGTATTTACCACCTACAATAACTATCATTCGACCTATCTCAACACCGAGGTAACTATGCTACGAGATCTCAGGATTAAAAACTATCGTTGTTTTGAAGATTTTCAGATTGATGGTTTAGAACGAGTAAATCTTTTTGTTGGTAATAACAATAGTGGTAAAACCAGTTTGTTGGAAGCTATTTATTTACTAGTGAAACAAAACAAGTTTCTTGCATTAATTGATATTCTTTTATTCAGAGGAGAAATAATCAAAATTATATATGATACCACTCACTATAGACCAAATTATTTTAATCTTGCTCATATTGAATCCATCAAACATATATTTCATGAGCATCAGATGACACCTGGGAATGAAATAGAAGTTTCTTCTGGTAATGATATTAATGCCAATACTCAAATCTTTTTAGCGAATAATATTTTAACGATAAAAAATCAGTTAGGAGATCAAGTGAACTCAATACAAGATGTTTTTTTAAACTTAAATATTAACAATGAATTAGATTTAGGACAAAATTATTTTTCTAGTGATAAAGACCGCGAAAACCGTCATATATATATATCAGCTCAAAAAGAAGAGTTAATCACATTAGCTGAGTTATGGAATAAATTGTATTTAACAGAAAAAGAGACAAAAGTTGTTGAATCATTAAAAATACTAGAGCCAAAGATAGAACGTATTGGTTTTATTCAGGAAAATTCTTATCATACTGTGCGTCTTAAACTGAGTGGTTTTAATGAGCCTATCCCTTTAAGTAGCATGGGAGCTGGCATGTATCGTATTTTGACTTTGGCGATCGCATTAGTAACAGCGGAAAATCATGTTTTACTGATAGATGAAATAGAAACAGGATTGCATTATGAAGCTCAGACAGATATGTGGCGTTTGATTTTGGCAACGGCAAAAGAATTAAATGTTCAAGTATTTGCTACTACCCACAGTTGGGATTGTATTGCCGCTTATCAAGAAGCTTTAGCTGAGATGGAAGATCAATCAATTGGTAAACTATTTCGTCTTGATAGTAAGTATGGCAAACTGCGAGCTGTTGAATATGATGCAGAGGATTTAGATATTGCTATACGCAAGGGGATTGAGGTTCGTTAATGCCCCCAAAAAGAGAATCTAAACCAAAACCTCAGCAATTGCTAGTAGAAGGAAAGAACGATCGCCATGTGATTTGGGCATTGTGCCAAAAATATCAAGTATCAGAAACTTTTTCCGTAGAAATTGGCATTAATGATGATGATAACCAGCAAAAAACTCAAGGTGTAGAAGAATTATTAGATGGGATACCAGTAATCTTAGAAGAACTAAAGTTAGAAACTTTAGGCATAGTAGTTGATGCCGATCAAGATCTGGCGGCACGATGGCAAGGAGTGACTAATAAGTTAAAAGAATTTGGCTATCGGGATATTCCACCAGCGCCTTCTGAAAATGGTTGGATTCATACTCAGGAGGAGAAACCCAAAATAGGAGTATGGGTAATGCCTGATAATAAGTTACCAGGTATGCTCGAAGATTTTGTCGCTTATCTCATTCCTGCTGAAGATAAGTTGCAAGGAAAAGCACATGCCATACTAGAGGAAATTGAAAGGGAGACTCTCAATCCCTATTCTCTGAACCATCGCCAAAAAGCTCTGATTCACACTTGGCTGGCTTGGCAGAAAACTCCAGAAATGCCTATGGGACAAGCTATTACCGCTAAAGCCTTGTCTTCTGATAGTGCGATCGCCAAGAAATTTATCGCCTGGTTAAATGATCTTTTCAGCAGTTGACAAAAAGATCTAGTCGGTTGAATAGAACGAAGTTAAACCCAGCAGCAATCTGGAGGTTATTTTAGTTGCCACATCATAAGTGCTGGTGTAAAGTTTTTGCCAGCCTTTGAGCGATCGCTTTAAACCAACAGTTTTTTTTAACACTTCCTCGTAATTCTTATCAATCCATTAATAAAACTATTTAAACTGAACTGTTACTAATGGCGTAACAATAGGCAGAGAAAATCTTGCAATATTATCCTCAAGCTAGAGTATTTCTAGAACAAACTCTGAAACAGAATATGATCGTCTAAATTGCTCTAAATCAACAATTGCAGTTTAAAAAAAGCAAAATATTAAACAGTTTAATCAAGCTGTTAACGGATTGAATAATTGTTTATGATCGCTTTAATTGTTTGAACATCAATTATCTGTTACAGTTCAGCACGAAGTGGTTATCAAAGTTAAACCAGAAACTGAAACTGAAAACTTTAACGATTATAATAATTGGAGCTATAGCTATTTTAATTGAATAACTGATCCAACAGGAATAATGGTTAATTAATATAAAAATATTATGGAACATAAATTCAAGCTGAATATCAACGAGCATTTAAACCAATGTGATGAAAAAGATGTTGTCTCTTTTCAGTCCGAAAAATGGATTAGTGTCAGCAAACTAAAAGATGTTGTTTTTCAATCATTTTATTCATCTGGACTGGATGCTGCCAGTCGATATATATCTAATCTTCTAGGTTTGGAACAGAGTTATATTTGGTTTGAACAAGGAAAAGAATGTGAAATCTTAAGAGCTGGTTCTCAAGGATGGCAAAAAGGCAAAATAAGGATTAATGTCAATCTAGAATTTATTCCTGATGAACCAGAAGTAATAGAATCACTGCCGGATAATGTTCAACAAGAAATAGATAAATTGAACCCTTAACTCCTTAACTAGAGTGAGATAAACAAAAGTGAGATAAACAAAAAGTAAAAAAGTAAAAAAGTAATTTTAAAATTTTGCCCTGATGAATCAAAGTACACATATCCTTTAGGGTAAACCTTTTATTTGTAGCAAACATTTGTAGATTTCTAATTTGGAAGAGCAACAGGGCTTATTCCAATACTTCTCGTTTAACAAATGCAGATTAATCTATAAAGCTAGAAAAATAATAAATAAAGAGTAGCGATCGCTTCCTACCTACTACCTGCTACCTACTAATAAACCGATCAATAACAAAGCTTAGCGGAGCTTGGGGTGGCTCAATTGCCTATCAGATTATCTCCCTAAGAATCCCAATATCAGACCAAACGATAAGACGCTTTGTCAGATAAGTTTGATAGATAGGGTTGTCGATAAAATAAAACAGTTAGTATTACGTAATTTTGCTGATGAAATAAATCAGCTAAGAATTTAAATTTAAGATATAGCATTAAAAGTTTAATTAAAACTGTTAAGTAACTACGCTTGTTCTTAATTAATTAATATTAAGAGTTATCAGATCTCCCTCTCGATTTATCTACTTTTTGCTGAGCATATTCAATCAAGAAATTTGAAACTTGAAAATCACAGCAATGAATGAATATTTTATTTTGTAAATATACTTTTGAGTGGGCGATTATTTAGAAGATTTTTCAAATCTAATTTTCAAATTTAAAATGTGTTTTTTAATCTTTGTCCTGGTCTTATGTAGATCCAAGCGCAATGAAAACTCTTTGTCCCATTTGCTCTAACACTTTACTTCGTCATCTTGGTCAAAGTAAAGTTCTCTGGTTTTGCCTTAGATGTTATCAAGAAATGCCAAATATTGATTTGGTCAAGTTTAGTGTTATCCAAGAAAAATCTGACGATAAAATTTTTTTGTGCAATGACAAATAGAATACTGAATTCAACAATTTACGCCTAGTGTGAATTAGGCAATAAAAGTATTCGTCTCAGGAGGAACATCTTGCCAGCGCCCTTGCCCTACTGCCCTGACCGCTTCCTTTAGGCTCACATCTCCTGTATAGATTGCCCGACCAACAATTACCCCTGTCACGCCGATCGCTTCTAAGCTGAGTAAACTCAGTAAATCCGCCAAGGAGCTGACCCCCCCAGAGGCAATTACAGGAATTTCAATTGATTCGGCCAATCCTCTAAGAGCATCCATATTTGGGCCCGCTAAAGTGCCATCACGATGAATATCAGTATAAATAATTGCTGCTGCCCCCTGTTGAGCCATCCGTTGGGCAAGATCTGTTGCTGCAACTTCTGAAGTTTCTAACCAGCCCCTAGTGGCTACCATCCCGTTACGGGCATCAATACCGACGACAATTTGATCGGGAAACTCCTGACATAGTTCTGTGACTAGCTCTGGTTTTTCGACTGCCACAGTCCCCAAAATAGCTTGTCGTACTCCTGTTTCCAGCAATCTAGTTACTCCCTCGCGATCGCGTAAACCACCGCCAACTTGGACAGGAATATTAATCGCTTTGGCGATCGCCTCGATCACCGATAGATTAACTGACTTCCCTGCTTTTGCGCCGTCTAAATCCACTACATGAAGTCTGGTTGCCCCCTCTGCTGCCCATTGCAGAGCAACTTCTACAGGGTTATCGTTAAAAATTGAAGCCTGATTATAATCGCCTTGATAAAGACGAACACATTTGCCGTCTAGTAAATCGATTGCGGGAATGACTTGCATAATTACTGAATTACTATAATTAGATCTTAAGCTCGGACATAAATTTGCTCTGCCCAAAGCTGTACTGACTCGGAAAACAAAGCATGATAATTTTGGAGTTCGATATTATTCATGCCCATACGTCGAGCTTTATCAAACAGATAGACTAGCGATCGCGTTGCTTCTTTTGCTGCTTGGGGGTTTTCGGGGGAAACTTTTAGTAGGGCTTCTAATTCTTTTTTGACAGGAATCAGCGATTTGCGATCGCGATCACTGGAAAAAGGACGAGAGGGAATCTCTTCTTCTTCTAATAGTTGTCCTTCAGGGGGGACGTAGGTATGAGTCTTAGCGTCGTAGGCTAACACCTCTCCTGTTTCGATGTTGTAAACCCAGGCATAGATCTTTAATTTGCCTTGATGTAGTCTAGTTCTAACGATGGGATAGGTTTTGAGATTATCGATCTGAATCAGGACATTTTCTGCCACCAACATATCCATCAAATCATCGTCTTCATAGTGAGCATAGTTTTCCATCACTAGACGGCGAGTTGATTCTGCGTGTTTGAGCCAGTCATACACCAGAGGCATATCTTTTTGTAGCTTATTCAACTTGAGCAACCCTTTCATTGCTCCACAGTTGGAATGTCCGCAGATCACTACCTGCTCGATACCTAAAGCACTAATGGCGTATTCAATGGTGCCCCCTTCCCCACCGTTAGCAGCGCCATAGGGAGGAATAATATTGCCAGCGTTACGAATGACAAATAGTTCCCCCATATCAGTATTAGTGATTAAGTTGGGATCGACTCTAGAGTCTGAACAGGCAATGAACAGCACCCGCGGCTTTTGACCATGGGCAAGCTGTTCTAATAGCTCTTGATGACTACTAACATATGTTTGCCTGAATTTATCTAGACCCCGAATTAGCTTCTTCACTCTTTACCTATCTGTCAAAAAATTTAAAACTGCAACTTTTATTATCTAACTAAAAGCTCCAAAGGTTAAATTGAATAAATGAATGAAATAATAAAAAAATTAAATCTTACTGCTTACACCGATATCGCGTGGGCGAATCACCATTCGCCCCTACAGTAATTTGCTAGCTTAAGCAGTTACTACTAATCCGCTATGTCTCAATAGAGGTTCAGTTTCGGGTTGTCTACCACGGAATGATTCAAATACTTCCATGGGGTGTAAACTACCGCCGAGGGACAGTACGGTATCTTTAAAGCGTTTGCCCACAGTTTGCACCGCTGCTTCATTCTCCAGACCAACTTCTTCAAAAGCAGCAAAGGCATCGGCGCTTAAAACTTCCGCCCACTTGTAACTATAGTATCCTGCGGCATATCCTCCCGCAAAAATATGTCCAAAAGAGCAAAGAAAATTATCTTCAGGAATAGGTTGCAAAACGCTAGTAGTCTTCGCTAGGCGATCGCGCACATCATTTGGAGTTTCTGCTCCTCCTGGTTGATAGTTAGCATGGAGTTCCATGTCTAGCAGCCCAAAATGCAGTTGACGCAGCATTCCCGAACCACTCATATAATTTTTCGCCGCTACTAACTTTTGATAATATTCTTCAGGCAGAGTTTCACCAGTTTGATAGTGTTTTGCCATACCGAAAAGAGTCGGGCGATCGTAACACCAGTTTTCCATAAACTGACTGGGTAATTCCACCGCGTCCCATTCCACATTATTAATCCCCGCTGCCCCAGGATAATCAATAGTGGTCAACATATGCTGTAAACCATGCCCAAATTCATGGAAGAGAGTAGTTACCTCGCCAAAGGTCATCAAGCTAGGCTTATCATCTACAGGCGGAGTTTGGTTACAGGTAAGATAGGCTACAGGTAAACGAGTTTCTGTCTTCCCTTCTACGGTGATTTTTGCGCGACCAATACAATCATTCATCCAAGCACCGCCACGTTTTTCCGCTGGGCGGGAATAAGGATCGAGATAGAAAAAGGCAATTTTTTGGCCATTCTCATCGGCAATTTGGAAATATCTTACATCTTCATGCCAGACTGGAGCTTGTCCATCCGCAGCAGTAATAGTTATGCCGAAGATGCGATGAGCTAAACCGAACAAACCATCAAGAACCTTAGGTAGGGAGAAGTAAGGACGTAATTCCTCTTCATTAAAATCAAATTTAGCTTCTCGCTGCTTTTCTGCCCAATAGGTAGTGTCCCAGTTTTTAAGCTCTTCTTGACCAGCAAAAACCTTCAACTCCTCAAACTCTTTCACCGCTGCATCATAACTAGCACCCCGCAGATCCTCTTGTAATTGCTGCACCGCCGATACGTCCGTCGCCATCTTTTTCGCCAGACTTAATTCCGCAAAGTTAGCAAAATTGAGGATATTTGCTTTTTCTTTTCTTAAGGCTAAAATGCGATCGATGTTGGCACGATTATCAAACTCACCACTAGCAGCGCGAGAAACAAAAGCTTTATATAGCTTCTCCCGTAACTCCCGATTTGTCGCATATTTCAGATAAGGAACATAACTAGGAAAATCCAAAGTGACCACCCAGGGGCCATTTTCAGCAGTTGCTTCTTCGTTACCTTCTGCCTTAGCAGTTTGTGCCATCAAGCCTAAAGCACTGGGAGGTAAACCTTCTACATCCTTTTTGTCTGTAAGTTTTAGTTTAAAAGCCTTAGTCGCATCTAAAACATTATTAGAAAACTTAGTGGATAATTCCCCAGACTCTAATTGAATCTGATTAAATCTGTCTTTAGCTTCTCCTGCCAAACCCACGCCAGATAGTTCAAAATCTTTAATAGAAGACTCAACAATCCGCTGTTGTGCAGGTTCTAATTTATCCCACTCTACGCCGTCTTTTATTCCCTTAAATGCTTCGTATAAAGGCTTGCTTTGACTTAGTTTCGTATAAAACTTAATTACCTCTGGCTGCATCGTTTCATAAGCCTCGCGCAACTCAGGACTATTTTTGACCCCCATCAAGTGTCCCACAATTCCCCAACTCCAGCCTAAACGTTCTTCTAACTCTGTTAGGGGTTCAACTAAACCAGACCATGTAGGAGTTACATTTGCCTCTAGTTTAGTAACTTCTTCGTCTAACTCTTTGAATAATTGCGTCATGGCTGGAACAACTTGTTCTGCCTTGATTTCGTTAAAGGGTGGTAGTCCCTTGCCAATTAATAAAGGGTTTTTGGTAATGGTTGCGTCTGTCATGCTAAATAGATAATTGCTGATGGTATTTATATCTATTCACCCTAACGTTTTATCAGTATGTGTTGCAGCCGTGTCCAGGTTGGGATTACCGAAAACAGTCAATTATGAATTTTGCAAAAATCTAGTACATTATATTCACGACTACAAAGTATAAAATGTACAATGGTATACGAGGGAGGTAGGTTGTGGATTTATGAATATTCTCGAATTGTCAAAATATATAGTAAATAAATTTTCTCAACAGAGTCCCAATGGCATCACCCCAATGAAGCTACAAAAACTTCTATTTTATGTCAAAGCTTGGGGTTTAGTTGCAGGCAATGAACTTGTGGTTGCTGATTTTGAACATTGGAATTTCGGGCCAGTTAATAGAGAAGTTTATGATTACTACAAGCAATATGGTAGTAGGTCGATTGAGCTTGAAGAATCTCAGGAATTAAACGACTTAAATTTAGATAAATCTCAAGAAGAGTTAATTAACTTTATTATTGAAAACTATATAGCATTTGACGCTTTTGCCCTGTCTGCTATGACCCATACTGAAGAACCATGGAAGCAAACAGATCGAAATAAAATAATTTCAAACGAGTTAATCTATTCTTACTATAGCAAACAGAGATTCGCGAACAATTTTGAATCTGGTTTAGATTTATCGAATAAACCTTTTTATCCCCTACGGGATTATTCTTTTGAAATAGACATGTCGAGAGAAGATGCCGAGGAAATTGCTAGATATTCTTCATATATAAGTTATAAAGAAATGCTTGATGGAGTCGAACAAGATTTTAATCAACAATGGTCTAATCTTATATTAAATTAATTCCAGTGTCTAATTTCAATTGAATAATAGTTATCAACGTGATCAAAACGAAGAGATTGAAAATTTAAGAAATTTAATCAGAAATTTTGGAAATAAAGATCTAAAAGCAGAAGAAGCTATTAAGACATTGTATGCTCGTTATGAAAAACTAGAACAGCAGCGTGGAAGTATTTTTCAAGAACAACAACAAAGTGCAAACGAGTATTTTAGGCTTTGCATACAAATACACCTTTTTTTATATAAAGACATTTTAGGTAATTCGGGGAATTTCAGAGCAATCCAAGATCCTGGAGAAGGGGATGTTTACTTTGGTGGAATTAACTGTAAAACAATGAGAGATAAGTTCTCAGGTACTAAACCGGAATTTATCGAAATAGAGCTTAAAGAATCATTCAATATTCTTTTTGACAATCAATATCAGCCTGCTGAAAATTCGATTCGTTTCTATGCTGAATTTGTTGCTATTCATCCTTTCTATGATGCAAATGGACGTATTGGCAGATATATTACAGACGCTTTTTTGCAATTTCACAATTGTTATGTTGATTGGAATTCATTAAATCTAAGACATGGGAAATTTTTAAGAAAACTAAATTTTTGTCATAGTGTTAGAGAGAAGCACAAAATATTCAAGTCTTGTGTCAATCCTAATGAAGATTGTTCAAGAGAAAATGCTCGTTGGGAAAAAATAAGAGAAAAGTACATTAGCTATCTGTACAGTTTTTGGAGTCAATATGTTAAGTCCATAGACCAATTGGAAGCGAATGATCAAACATAAAACCTAAGGAGTAAATTGATTTGCTTGATAGTAATCTAGAACTATTTAGTTGGAGTACCATACCTTTTTAGACTGAAAGAGATCGCCCTCTTCAAGCCACAAAAGCGATTAGGCTCCGCCTACCCTTCGGATCGCCAGAATAATAACATTGCCAGCGAGTGTAATTGTTCATTAAGAAACACTCCAGCAACGTCTGTCAGAGGCTTCAGAACTGAAATAATAGAGCTAGAGACACTATTGGCTTAATGTGTCAAACAAACAGTGTTCTAACTAATGATAAATATTATTTTGGGGTTGAGTTATGAGTAACAGCAACATCAAAAACACCCGTAACGTGGCAATTGTGGGCCCATACTCTAGCGGCAAGACAACACTACTCGAAAGTATTTTATTTGTAACTAAACAAATCTCTCGTAAAGGCAGTATCAAGGAAAAAAATACGGTTGGTGATAGTTCAACCGAAGCACGCGATCGCCAAATGAGCGTAGAACTATCCGTTGCCGATACCGAGCATCAAGGAATTAATTTGACCTTTTTAGACTGTCCTGGGTCAGTGGAATTTGTCCAGGAAACCTACAATGCCCTAGTGGGGGCTGGTGTTGTCGTAGTAGTTTGCGAGCCATTGGTTGATAAGGTTTTAACTTTGGCTCCTTTATTTAAGTTTCTTGATGATTGGGAAATTCCCCATTTAGTATTTATCAATAAGATGGATCGCAGTTCCTATGGCTATGGGGAGATTCTTCAAGGGTTAAAAAAAGTTTCCAGCCGTCCCCTAGTGCCGCAACAGTACCCCATTTTTCAAGGGGAGCAGACCATTGGCTATATTGACCTAGTATCGGAACAAGCTTATCAATATCATCATCAACAGCCTGCCGATCCCATTGCTTTACCAGAAGAATTGGCAGAGTTGGAAAAAATTACCCGTCAGGAAATGCTAGAAACCCTGGCTGAATTTGACGACCATTTACTAGAAGAATTAATTGAAGAAATTGAGCCGTCTCAAACCGAAATACTCCAGGATCTTAAACAAGAGCTAGGTGCTGACTTAATTGTGCCGATCTTTTTTGGTGTTGCAGAAAATGATTTTGGCGTTCGTCCACTACTTGATGCTTTAGTTAAAGAAGCTCCGTCTCCTGAAGTTACAGCTCAACGCCGGGGTTTAGATGTTAATGCAGTAGGTGAAGATGACAATACCATTGCGCAAGTCTTAAAAACATATTTTACTGCTCAAGGTGGACGCTTATCCCTAGTTAGAGTTTGGCAGGGAGAACTGACAGAAGGAATGATCCTGAACGGGGAAAGAATTAGCGGTATCTATCAATTAAGGGGGCAACAGCAGAACCCTTTGCCGAGGGCATCCATTGGCAGTATCGTCGCCCTTGGTAAATTGGATCATGCTGTTACAGGAGAGACTCTCTCCAATGCTATGGAAACAGTTGTAGCCTTGCCTCAAGCAGAAGCGATCGCCCCAGTCTATGCTCTGGCGATCGCCCCTCAAAACCGTAAGGATGAAGTCAAACTTAGTAGTGCCTTGGGTAAACTTTTGGCAGAAGACCCGTCCTTGCATTGGGAACAGCATGGTGATACCCGTGAAGTGATTTTATGGGGTCAGGGAGAGGTTCATCTTCAGGTAGCTTTAGCTCGTCTCGAACGCAAGTATAACCTCCCGATGAGTACCAATTTGCCTCAAATACCTTACAAAGAAACTATTCGCTCTGCCACTAACTCTCATGGTCGTTATAAACACCAAAGTGGGGGACACGGTGCTTTTGGGGATGTATATCTCGATATTAAACCATTGGATCGAGGACAAGGTTTTCAATTTCATGAAACTATTGTCGGCGGCGTAGTTCCACGGCAATATATCCCAGGGGTGGAAACAGGAGTGAGAGAATACTTAGCCCATGGCCCTCTCGGTTTTCCTGTGGTGGATGTGGATGTTACCCTAACCGATGGCTCTCACCACTCGGTAGATAGTTCGGAGCAAGCTTTTAAACAGGCAGCACGGATCGCAATGACCGAAGGGATGACCCACTGTAGCCCAGTCTTGTTGGAGCCAGTTTTAGAAATTACTGTTTCTGTGCCGAATGATTTTACTTCTAAAGCTTTACAACTAATTACTAGTAAGAGGGGGCAAATTTTAGGCTATGATCGCATTCCTAACTGGCACAGTTGGGACATGGTAACAGGGTATTTACCCCAAGCGGAAATGCATGACTTTATTATTGAATTACGCTCTCTGACCTTGGGAGTGGGCTTTTTTAATTGGCAAGCAGCTCATTTACAAGAAGTCCCCGATCGCCTAGCCCACAATATCTTAACAACGGCTAGTTAGTTCCTCGTCGGGCGATCGCCTTCGACAATTCTTAAAGCGATCGCCAAGCCAAGATTAATTCGCTCAAAGTTCCTTAAGAGCCAGAAACACTAGAGCTGGAACTGGAGCTAGAGCTAGAACTAGAAGAATTGCTAGTTACACTAGTGGAAACATGTTGACTGGTTTTTGTTTGGCGATCGCCCGAAACGACCACGCGACTAGTGGCTTCAGCAACCACCTTACCGTCAGGAGAAATAACTTGTTTTCGTATTACTTTTTCGTAGGTCATAATTCTCTGTTAGTTGTGATTAAGGATAGTGATTCTTAGGGAATTTATTCTAGATTTATGCCTAATCTGGCTTGGCTAGAAACTTTTCCTCCCTTGATTATAGAAAATCGTTCGAGACAAATTAGTCGAGATAGCCGAAACTATCCTCTAAAACCTTTCATTGTCTACCTAATTAGAAACTGCTGTGAGTGAGATCGCATTTGAAACGAGACGATCTTTCTTTATAAACCCTAAAACAATATTATCTGTACCAGATCAATCAAAAAACTTGACAGCCATAACATCAAAAATAGGATGCCCTCAATACAAGATTGCATCCTAAGTTACGTTTATTAGCTAAATGTTTCTTTTTAGTTAGTCCATCGATCAATGAGTTGAGCGCTCTACCTGTGATCTTAAAGACTAAATACTAAAGAAGTTTAACGTCAGTAGCTACACCAGTACTAACAGAAGTCGCTACTTTGGAATTTTTACCATCAACAGTTACTCCATAAGAAACACCTGTACCAGTAGCAGTACTCAGTTTATAATACTTGTTATCCGTAGCAGCGTAAGTGTTTCCAGTTGTAGCAGCATTGGTACTTTTTCCATAAGCACCAGCAATAGAATCAACATAAGCATTGCTTCCATTTGCACCAACAGTTACTCCAGTAAAAGCACTAACTCCACCATGGATCTGGTCAGTACCATCAGTTTGTTCGATAAATCTTAAGTCTTGAATTAACATAGTTAGATAACCTCGCTAAAATTCACATTTGTATGTTGTGTATAGCCGAACTCTACTTACGTTGGGTAAAGACATGCCGGCTAAAGTTTATATTCGCGTATATTTCGTGGTGACTCAAAACTCAAAATAAATAACTCTTTCCCGTCAAAGCTCGACCTTATAAAACTCTCCCACAACTGGGATCGAAATTAGTTCGTCAACTTTATCAAAATGACAGAAAAGAGTTTTTCAAGAGATTGAAGGTAGTAACCTGCTCTACACTTCTATTGCCAAGATATTGATGGTAGTGAGCTACGCCATAAAGCTGAAGCCACTACCACTTGTGATTAATCCGTACTAATCCTTCTACGAAGACTTAGAAATGGATTTGGAAGCAGCACCACTGAACTGATCCTTAATAGTTAAAGTTGAAGTATTAGCCTGTGAATAAGTGTACTCACCAAAAGCTTGACCTTCAGCAGAAGCATCTGCTACGTTTTTCCAGTAAAAACTACCACCTTTTACTTCAGTTTCAGTAGCGGACTCGATGTGTTGTAAGTCACGAATAATCATAATGTTTTACTCTTTGTAGTTATGAGTTTTTTTGCGAAATTTGAATCTGTGGATTGAAGGATGGCTAGCTTCAATATGAAGCTGCCACGCTCTCAAAACTGGCTATCTTTTAAGAAGACTTAGAAATGGATTTGGAAGCAGCACCACTAAACTGACCTTTAATAGTCAAAGTTGCAGTGTTAGCCTGTGAATAAGTGTACTCACCGAAAGCTTGACCCTCAGCAGAAGCATCTGCTACGTTTTTCCAATAAAAACTACCGCCTTTTACTTCAGTTTCAGTAGCGGATTCGATGTGTTGTAGGTCACGAATAATCATGAAATTATACCTCTTATGATTTTAATTTTGTGTTGTTAGAAACAAAAGTCGCTGCTCTCGTTCCCATATAAATAAGATAGCTCGAACAAAATTATAGATGTTGCCATTTTGGCATTTATATTTTGTCCATTCGCATAATCATATTAAGAGATACATATTAATAGATAGCTTTCGTCTATGAAAAATCTGCATACTCCGAGCTATTTCAATAATCTCATTGATTTCTTAATTATTTCTTAATTAACTAAGGCTAGATGCTATTTTGATATTGCCCAGGCTAATTTTGATTTTCAAACTATCTGAAAAAAAAGGATAGATTCTCCCCAGAGCCAAAAAACCAAACTAGAGTTGAATAAAAGATGGTCAAATTTAATAACGTAGAGATAGCAACAGCCAAAATCAATGCTTATCTTCAACAGGAGTTTAAGCTAAAGGAGATTTGTAGCGAAATTCTGTATCAAAAAATCATTGCGGAAGCAAGCTCTGCCAGAGATATTAGCGTTACCGAAGGTGAAGTTGAAGAGGAAGCCAATAAAACCAGGAGTGCTCTTCGTTTGGAAAAAGCCGCCGATACCCTCGCTTGGTTAAAGGACAATCTCCTTGATCCAGAGCAGTGGGAAATTGCCATCACCAATCGTCTGTTGCGTCAGAAACTTGCAGCACACTTATTTGATTCTAAAGTTGAGTCATATTTTGCTCAAAATCGCCTGGATTATGACCGATTTGTGTTGTATCAGCTAGTAGTTCCCTATGAAAAATTAGCTCAAGAGCTTTTTTATCAAATAGAAGAAGAAGAGATTAGTTTCTATCAAGCTGCTCACCTTTACGATGTTGATCGAGAACGACGGTATGTATGTGGCTATGAGGGAGAAGTCCGTCGATGGGATTATCATCCTGACATTGCGGCGGCGATTTTTACCACCCCACTCGTAATTGGTGAAGTAATTAATCCCATTAAAACTAAGCAAGGCTACCATCTGTTTAAGATTGAGAATTATTTACCTGCGGAGCTTACGCCCAAAATCAGACAAGAAATTATCGATCAACTATTTGAGCAGTGGCTAAATAGTGAATTGAATTACTTTATTCATAATGAGATGGTGCCTTCCGCAGAATCTGTCACTTCCTAATAAAAGAAGTTGAGTTGAAAACACAAGTCATATTGCCTCTACTTGACAGAAAAATCTTAGAGCTTAAAGCTTAGAGCAAAAAAATAGTTAATCAACAACATAGTCTATCCAATTAGAAAACAGGCTTAAGAACAGCTTTAATCTTGCATGATTACCTATAAACTCAACTGCTGTTTCGCTAGATCATAGTAGAGTCCTTTTTGAGCAAAAAGTTCATCATGATTTCCTTGTTCGACGATCATACCTCGATCTAAGACCACAATACAATCTGCATTACGGACTGTGGAAAGTCGATGGGCAATAATGAAAGTAGTCCGATTACGAGAAAGACGAGAAAGATTATCTTGGAATCGCCTTTCAGATTCAGTATCCAGGGAACTGGTCGCCTCGTCTAAAATTAAAATAGGCGGATCTCCTAAAAAGGCACGGGCGATTGATATTCGCTGACGTTGACCTCCAGAAAGATTATCTCCTCGTTCTCCCACTTTGGTGTTGTAGCCTAAGGGCAAAGACTGAATAAAAGCGTGGGCTTCTGCTACTTTGGAGGTGGCAATTACTTCTTCGAGGGTAAATTCAGAGCGGTATAAAGTAATATTTTCTAAAATTGTCCCTGAAAACAAATAACAGCTTTGAGGTACTACACCCATTTGCGATCGCAAAGATTGCATCGAGACATGTTTAAGATTGTGTCCGTCAATGGAAATAGTCCCCTTCACTGGCTCGTACATCCCCTGAATTAAATTCACTAGAGTACTCTTGCCTGAGCCACTACGCCCAACAATCGCCACAGTTTGCCCTGCTCGTACCTTCAGAGAAACATTTTGTAAAATGTTAGTCTCTTCATCTCCTTCATAGCGAAAGGTGACATTATCTAACTCCAAATCTCCCCTTAGTCTGGGCAAAACTAGTTTATTACTCTGTAATGGTTCTTCCGTTTTGGCGTCGAAAACATCATTGAGTCGTTCGACAGAAATTAGAACTTCCTGCAATTCATCCCATACCCCCACTAACACCAGTACAGGGCTGATAATGTAGCCTTTCATCATATTGAATGCCACATACTGACCAATACTTAATTCTCCCTTGATCACCAAGGTCGCTCCGTACCACAGCAACACAGCACCACCAATGGTATTAATCATGTTGCTCAAAAAACCCAAATTAATTGCCAGTTTCTGCCCCTTAAACTGCACATTTAACTGACGGGTTAACAGTTCTTCCCAACGCCAGCGTAAATCTTTTTCTGCCGTTACGGATTTCACCGTCGCTATCCCGCTCATCATTTCTACCAAAGAGGAATTTTGATCGGCAGTAGCGTTAAACCTTTCTCGAGAAACTTTGCGGAGCAAGGGGGTAGCCGTTAAGGTCAAAAGGACAATGGGGGGAATCAAACAGAGGATTAAAGCGGTGAGCTTCCAGTTGTAGTAAAGCATCAACCCCATATAGACAAATCCTGTGAGAAAGTCTAGCCAAGAAAGTAAGACATTCTCGATCAAAAACTGTTGAATTTTCTGATTTTCTTGAACCCGAGTAATGATATCTCCCACACGACGGGATTCAAAAAACTTCAAAGGTAGGTTTAAAGCATGATTAATAAACCCACTAATCATCGTCAAGTCGAGACGATTGGCTAAATAACTAAGCAAATAACTCCGTATTGAAGTTAAAGCTCCCCCTAAAGCCCCAAATAACAACATCCCAACCACCAGCACATTCAAAGTCGATTGACTGCGATTGACCACCACCTGGTCGAGAATGATCTGGGTAAAAAGAGGCGATACTAAGCCAATTAGCTGAATTAGGATTGAGGCAATAATAACCGTGATGCCGACGGAACGATAGGGCAATAAGAGAGTAAAGAATCTACCAATAGTACGCTTTTGGGTCGGAGCATTGGCTAAATTTTCTGTCGGATCGAGTAACAGAGCAAATCCTGTCCAAGATTCGAGAAACTCCGCACGATCTAACTCAAATTTCCCTGCTGCGGGGTCAGCAACGAGCAACTTGTTGTTTTTAATACGATAAACAACTATATAGTGATCCCCTTTCCAATGAGCAATCCAGGGATTATCCTGCTCCAGGATACGACTTAAACTTGCCCTCACAGGACGAGCATGATAGCCGATTTTTTCTGCCGCCACAGCCAAATTTTTCAGGGATGCTCCAGAACGTCCAACACCAATTAGTTCTCGCAAATAGTTAATCCCCACCGATTTGCCCCAATAGCGGCTAATCATGGTGAGACATGCAGCACTACAATCAGAAGAACTCTGTTGTTCAATATAAGGATAAGTTTTCCACAGACCACGACGTTTAAGAGGTTTGGGATACTCAACTTCTTGTTCTTGTTGTTCTGGGGGAGCTTCCTGTTGTTCTGGAGGAGCTTCCTCTACGTAGCTTACCCCTATACTAGGGGGTTTAATTACCGCCAGAGCATTAAAACTAGGAGAAGTTCGGCTGTTGATCTTGTTGCCTGATGATATCTGACCAGAAGATACTGGAGTCGAGTTGGTTCGCCAAGCTTCCACTAATTCAGGAGCTAATTCTGCAAAAGCCTGCCAGTTTGTGGGAGACAACTCATAAAAGTGCAAAATAGTTTGAGCTGTCCAATCTTCCGCTGGCGACGGATAGCCCCAAGAATCACCTGCTTTAAAGTTTTGATTTTGAATCTGTCCGCTTCGTAGCCAAAAGTGTATTTTTTGATCTTTAGCTACTACTTTAGTTCCTAATCTAATTTTCTTTTCACTTAAATAGGGTAATAGTTGTTTGAGACGATGACTAGATAAAAAGCGGAACTCCGTCTGAGTTTTAAAAAAGATTAGTTTTTGCTGCTCGTGAATGATCACTCGCCATTTAAGGGCTAATTCTGGCAACTTCTTGAGAAAAGGATCGAGTTTAGCTAGATTAATGCGCGCTACCTGAACCTTGCTCGCAGCCTGCACTTTATAGGGCAAAGGATGTTCAGACAAAAAAAACTGAGCGCCAAAAATTTCCCCTTCTAACAATAAGTTGGTAGAAACTTCTCTTTTTTTATCGGCATCAAAGCCTAATAATCTAACTCTGCCTTCACAGACTACAAAAAAATACTGCTGCTCGTTTGATAGCTTGGCATTGGGAGCAGCATTTGGCTGAACTAAAATTTGTTCTCCCAATTCATAATCTTGCACCTCAAACTCTTGACTGAGGGATTCAATTATTTCAGCTTTGTCTAGAGAAAATTGACCTTGGCTAGATAACCAAGATAAAACTGGTGATGGCGTTGTTGCTTGAGGGTTAGTAGATAACGAGTCTGCTTTAATAATATCCACTTTTTCTGATCCTGAATAAAAGCTATTAAAATTTAATTGTCTAATCTTGATTTACTGAACAACTACTGGAGAAGAATCAAATAGGTGCGATGATTTTTAAATAGTTTAATTATGGAATAACTTGGAAAAGGGAGCTATTTACAGATATTGTATAGCCCCCTCTTTTTAGGTATGTTTTAAAATTTAAGAAGAGAAAAAATGAGATAAGAAGCCCATCGAAAAACCTCTTTTTCCCCCTTTAACTTTAGTAGATCGATGATCTGCCTCTTTTAATTCCTCTAGGTGGTATAGATCTTGAAGTTGATGAGTAGATCTAGTTCTAAACCTATCTTCTTGACCATCAATCAACTTGGTATTAGTACCTAACGGTTGTATTCTTGATGCTGTTTGTTCACGATTAGTTTTCATTAATCGATTATATGTTCGGTAGGGAATATAGTGGAGGGGATTATATCCCGAAAAGCGGAGAATTAAGAGACATGCCCAGGAATATTTTCCTGATAAGATGGCATCAACCACTTGATTAAATTGCTCATCGCTCATGGTTTTGTTGAGCTGGGAATCAGGAGAATAGGAGTTGTTATACATTGGTACTTCTCTCAATTGAATTGAATAAGTTAGATTGTTAAATTTGGTTGTTACATATCAACGCCATCTTGACGTAGTTTTTTCACGGGATCTAGTAGCATGTCTATAACGCGACGTTGACGAATCACAATATCAGCAGAGGCTGTTTGCCCTGGTTTGAATAGAATCTTCTTAGAATCTTCAGAAACATAATTGCGATCAAGTTCAACTTGGACTCGATAGACTTCCCCCAAATTATCATCAGTTTTAGTATTGGCAGAGATGTTAATTACTTTTCCAGGAATTGCTCCATAATCCTGATAGGAATAAGCATCAAACTTGACCTGTGCCGTCATCCCCTTTTTGATAAATCCAGCATCGCGATCGGGTATAACAGCAGAAAGTACTAAAGGAGCATCATCGGGAGCAATTTCCGCCACCGCTTCCCCTGATTGCACAACTTTACCTGTATTGGCTACATTGAAAGACAAAACGGTTCCTGCCACGGGAGATCTGAGCAATCGTTTTTCCAATTGACTCCTCGCAGTTGCCAGGAGATTTTTCGTCTCGGCAATCTTAGTTTTCGCTTGATTAATTTCTAGTTCTAGTTGCTCAGCTTTTTGTCTGGCTGAGATTTCAGCTTTGCGACCATCAGCTTTTTTATATTCTAACTCTACTTGCAGACGTTCTACTTCTTTTTGAGCTTCAGCCAATTGTCCTTGATTTTCAATAATGCTTGATCGCATATTTCTGGTAGACTGCTCTGACTGAAATATCTGCTCGTTAATGCTGCTAATTCCTTGTACCTTATTATCTAGCAATCGCTGTTCAATCTGCCGTTGAGCCTGTTGAGCTTGGAATATATATTCTTGAGAAATTGCCCCTTGGTCAGCAAGGGTTTTGAGTTTGGCAATTCTTTGTTGATGCTCTTTTAGTTCAGAATTGGTTTGAGCTAATTTTTCTTGATCTAGCCCCGATAATTGTTCGGTTTGTCCTTGTCTTGCCAAATTTGCTTCGAGTTCAGACTTTTGTTGGGCTAGCAAATTGCCGGTTACTTGTTCTTTCGCAATTGCTGATTCAATGGCTAATTGCTGAGATCGCACTTCCGCTTCACCAATGCGCTGCTGAGTGGCAATTTCTATTTTGACCTGCTCTAAGAGATTGCGTTTTTTACTTAGGTCGATCTGGCTTGAAGCCAACATATCTTTCAGCCTTTCTACCTCCTTAGTTTCCCGCTCGGAATCCAGGCTAGCTATTAATTGCCCAGCTTTAACTCTCTCTCCTTCCTTAACCGCAATACTCTTGATCTTGGCTGATTCCAAAGATTCGATTTTATAGGCTTCTCCTTTAGGAACTAATTTTCCTTGTGCTTTGCCGATCTGATCGATTTGCCCAAACCAAGCCCAGGTAAAGAAGGCTAGACAAAACACGACGCCTCCTGTAATTAATTGCAGCGGTAGGTTAGAGGGCGGCTCCTCTAGCAAAGACTGCATCGCAGGAGACCATTGAACCAGAGCCCCTGGACTTTCAGTAGTTATCGCCAGCGCAGAAGAAGATTGTTGCTCCTCAGGATTCAACGTGGTCAGTTGGGATTGTGAATGAGATTGGGAAATTTGAATTTGGGTATCATCACTAGTGGCAAGTTGAGAATTCTGCTGAGAATTCTGCTCAGAGGCACCATTGACTACCTCTTTATCACTATTCTGTCTATCGGGAAGATAGTTTCTGAAATTAATTTTTTTTATATTTGGCAATATTTTCATGCGCCTTTAAAGTGATAACTCTTCTCTAACTACGAGCGTTCAAGATTTTTTATGCATTCAGAGCATTACTTTTAATTATTTTTAATAAAACAATCTCAAGAAGCAATCTGAATTGTGAAATTTTTCAACTTGATTCATAATCATCGATAGATTCGATAGATAATAAGCATTAAGCAGAACTCTCTCTACAACACAAGAACCCATAGAAAATAACTTAAATTTTGGATTTAAACTTCTTTGATAAACACATTACACAATATCGAACTAGATCAGTATTTTCAACATATTACATGATTTTGTAATATTAAATTGTGTTCTCCAGCTTTGATGAGCTTAATCTAATCTTGAAATATTCCTTTAAGAACATTTCAGCCTGACTCTAGCAGATTTTTTGTTTCCTGATCAATTCCCAATCTCAAGATACAAACTTACTACTTTGGATTTTGTTGCAGTAACCTTCTTCATCCTCAAGATCTTTAAAACTAAAGTACTATAGAGTTATTGAATACTAAAGATTGGATTAAGGTAAATACTGCAATAATTTTTTAGATTTACTTTGTTATTCTCTAAGATCTAAGTAAAGTGCATTTGAGTCCTAAATTAGCTCAAATTAAAATATTTTAGGAACTATTTAAGATCAACCAGAAAATACGATTTTTTCGTGAGGATTTTGTGAGGATTTGGGCAATTTATCTGATTTTGAGGGAATAAGCATAATTTGTTTTTATTGATTTATCAAAAATTTATCAAAAATTGATTAAAAAGTGAGTAACTAGGATTTTAGTTTTTTTATTAAGGATGAAAGGTAGTTCCTTCGGAAGATGGGCGATCGCCATGAATTTAGTTCGACACAATCATAATTACATACCCTGGGAGGGAGATAAAGCTTCAAATTAATCGGTTACTTGATCTTCACCTATTGATTACTTCGCTAGTTCCCTGACCAGAGCCACTTTCCCATAACGAGAATCTATTTCTAAAGCTTGTATTTCCAAGGTATTACTGCTCCCAGCTAAAGATAGATCGTAAGTAACAGTCTCGTTGGGATGCAGAGCTAAACACAGGGAAAAAATCTCTAATCGATATCGGTGGGGAATAAAATTTTCTTCTCCCATCGTCAACACTGACTGATTAACAAATGCCAGTTCTCCAGTGTTGTTAACAATACCTGCTGGATTAGTAAGGCGATCGCACCATTGCAAGGCTAAAAACCATTTAGCATCACTCAATCTGTTATAGATTTTCTCTGGCTTGGGATGGGGAAAAACTTTGTATCCTGAATCAACCGCCACGATTGTTCCCCCTAAAAAACCACAGACCATTCCCAAGCGATCGCTCATTTAGTTTTACTCCCAGAAAATCAATACCGTTCTTATCATCTTAATGAAGAAAAGTATCACAATGTAAAGGCTTCGACAATTTACAACTCAAATATTAAAACAAAATTTAGAATTGTGGCGGTAATTTTTGCCCATCACTCTAAAATCATGAATTTAACCGAACTACAAGATTTCGTCTACGATTTTCGTCGCGTATCATTGGCAGAAATGAAGCTCTATTTGCAAACTGATGGGGAAACCCTCAAGCAAATGTTGAACGGGTTAATTACTCAAGGCAAAGTCCAAAAATCCCCAACTACAATGGAGTGTAGTACTTGTCAAAAGTGCGATGCGGAGGAAATTGAATTTTACGAATGGGTCGATAATATTTAGGTATCTAGTCAGTTCTCTGCCTTCCATTCTTCATTGCTGTTTTCTGGTTAACTCATTCAATTTCTCGGCTTATCGAACGTTACGTCGATCTACAACGGAATTTTGGTACATTAATAATTATCCGCAGGACAACCGATTCTGCTGCCAAATGGCTCTAGGGTTAATTAAGGAAATTGTATTGACGATGAAGCGAGAAGAACTGTTAAAGCGTGTAGAAAACAAAGAAGAAGTTTCCCGTGTCATCGATCAAGCCGAACAAGCAATCAAAAATTGGGAAGTAGTCGTTACTGATTTTTTATCTCCTCCTGTATTAGCCGAAGTACAGTCGATTTTCCAAAATCTCACCGAAATTGAAACCTTTCCTTGGGGTGGTTATCCTCAAGCAGAAAGACAGCGCCTTGGATTGTCTCGTCCCGATCTTCCCTTAGATGAGTCCCAAGTTGACCTGGCTGCGTTAGATATTGCAGGGAATTTTCTATTTGATCCTGCTACCCATCGAGACTTTTTAGGTTCCTTGTTAGGTACAGGTATTGTCCGAGATAAGGTAGGAGACATTATTGTTTTAGGAGAAAGAGGTGCTCAGGCGATAGTTGTTCCCGAAATGGTAGATTTTCTAACCTCTTCATTGACCCAGGTGCGATCTGTGGCAGTGAAAACGCAGCAAATTGACTTTAGCGAGTTAAAAATTAGACCTCCCCAAAAAAAAGAAATGACTACGGTGGAAGCTTCGATGCGTTTAGATGCGATCGCCTCTGCCGGATTTGGGATATCCCGTAGCAAAATGGCAGATGCCATCTCCCATAAAGATGTCCGTGTCAACTGGAAGGAAATTACCCAGTCGAGTTACAACGTTAAAGCAGGGGATCTGATTGCCTTTCGCGGTAAGGGTAGATTAGAAATTGGTGAAGTATCTGTAACCAAGAAAGAGCGCTATCGAGTTAACCTAGTACGCTACAAGTAAAAGCAATTTCATTCATTATTTTAAAAAAAATGACTACAACTCCACAATCACCCACTACTAACGACGATCAAAAATATGGCGAAAGAGCGATCGCCGAAGGGAAATTAATCACTTTTCCCAACCCGCGCATTGGTCGCAAATACGATGTGAGTATCACCCTCCCAGAATTTACCTGTAAATGCCCTTTTTCGGGTTATCCCGACTTTGCCACCATCTATATTACCTATTCTCCCGATCAAACCGTGGTGGAGCTTAAAGGCTTGAAACTCTATATCAATAGCTACCGCGATCGCTATATTCCCCATGAAGAAGTTGTTAACCAAATTCTGGATGATTTTGTGGCAGCGTGTGATCCCCTTGAAGCAAGGGTGAAAGGCGACTTTAC
>JBJOPG010000030.1:0-27913 GCA_046050865.1 Cyanobacteriota bacterium | reverse complement strand
ATTGGTTCTTTGGGGGTGGTGTTTTATTGATTTTAATTCAAAAAACTTTGTGTTTTAAAAACCGTCAAACTATTGTATTGTCTAGGTTCTCAGCGTTCTTGGGGGACGAATCCCTCTCAACCGCGCATTTACCAATATAGGTAATCTGACTGGATATGTCAACCCTTTGGCAGACTTATTTTTCGATTAAGTTCTTATTTGGTGCTTAAAACACTTCAGTATATGACTTTAAGCGATTGATAGAAAACTTTAAATTGCTACTGCTGAACATTTTTGAATTGTTCTTTAGCGGAAGCGAAAGATTCTCTCATTACAGACTGGATTTTGTTGGGGTCAGGTTTCTTGCCTCCCATTAAATCGCCAAAATAGACACAAGCACCTTCTCCGAGTGACCAAGTATAAGCTGCTGCCCAAGATGCGGCAATAAGGCTACCAAAACCTGGAATAAACTTGATTAGTTCTCTACCGATCGCTTGAGCAAAAAATCCCCCGGCGATCGCACTAGCAATTCCTCCGGCCTGGGAAGGGGATAGAGTCTGTCCATATAGTTTACCTAACAATCCAACTAAGGATATTTGCAAAGCGGTAAGTACAGGCATAGTCGCAAAGGGCAAAGGAACAGCAGCTAAAGTAGCCGCCGCAGTGGAAAATGCTACTAGATAGCGTCGGGCTGTATCACGGTAAAGACTTCCCAGTTCTTCACTAACGTTATTGTCCAGTAATTGATGGATTGTTCTCGATTCAGCTTCGGGGAGTAATTCCGCTAGAGCTTCGGTGAATGACTCTAAGCCGTAAAAAATAGGATTAAATCCATCTTCTTCGAGGGTAAAGTCAATTAGTACAGAGCGATCGCAAAATTTGTTAAAGTCTTGCTGAATTGTCTTGAATACTCGTTCAACTGCTTCATAGTGGGGAGGATATTCTGGGTGATCTACCGCTTCACTAGGATAAATTTCGTGCAGACAAGTAACTGTTAAAAGACAAGGTATGTTGGGATAATCTTGGCGTAACTGTTTAGCTATTTGTTGTAGAGTGTCAGTAGCAAAATCAGTAATTCTAACAGTAAGAATCAAAATTCTGGCACGTTGAGTTTCTCGATCGAGTTCTGTTTTTAGTTCTTGGATAATATTTTGCGTATTTTGCTTAATATCTCCTAAGCCTACCGTATCGGTAAATATTAACAGAGGCAGATCTTCAGAAGGATAAGCGTATCTTTCGGTATTTTGGGTATGAGGACGAAAACCCTGCCCCACAATTTCCGCCGCTACACCTGTTAAGCCACGAACAATTGAACTTTTGCCAGCTTGGGGCTTGCCAATTAATATAGCCTCGGTTGTTGGTAATTTTCCTCTAACTGTAGTTAATATTTCAGCAACTTGCTCATCGCTGACATTAAACCAACGGATAGCTTTTTGAGCAAAACTATTTGTTGGAAGCAAATTTTTCAAGCGTTTTATAGCATCATCTACATTTTGTGATGTTCGGTCTTTCCAATCATTCAACCAAGAAAATTTGCTCATCTTTTGCTAAGTTCCAGAAATTATGCGCCACAGCAACCCTAGACTATCCAAAATCAAATCGCTAACGGCATTAGCCACCGCAAATTCACTGTAAAAACTCCGACTAAAATCAAAGGCTCGCATCTCAGCAATAATAGCAACGACTAAGGAACCAAGATCGTTTTCTCCTTCCATTCTTTGACGAACAAATATTTTGGCGGCTCGTTCAGCTATTTTGCCATTCACTAATTCAGGTAAAAATTCTTCATCTAACCAGGTATGTAAAGACTGTCTTAGCCATGCTTCTTCTTTCTCAGGATGTTCTACGTCAGGTAAGGTGATCGGAGCAATCGGTTTAGCAGAATCTGTCATGATAGTTCCTCTGGTGAAATGGAAATCAAGCAAGTTGGTGATTAAATATAAGCCTATAAGCTACTAATAAATTGATCCAGATATTATTTATATCTCAACATCTTTAATTTTTAATGGTTCAGATAATTTGTAGCAGTGGGAAAAAAGCTATCCGGCTGGTTGCCTGACACAAGTACCCAAAAGTATTGGTATTTGGTAGAAAAGAAGAAAAGGTAGAGTATTCATGGGAAGCTGAAAATGAATAGTTTTTAGCCTGATATTCCATGTCAAAATCTACCCCCCTTTATGATCGACTACTAAGTTTGCTGAGTCAATACAGCAATTATCAAGACTTTCGCCATCTTAAAGCATTAGCTTGGATGATAAATGCTCTAATCTGTAGCAGTAAAATTAACTTGAGCGAATGGGAATCTTACGTGATCAGCCGAGCTACTCAAGCACAGAGTATTGAAAGAAGGTGGCAGCGATTTATTCACAACAGTCGAATTAAATTCAAGTCAATTTACATACCTCTAGTTATGGCAGCGATTAGTGACTGGAGTGGCCAACGAGTATATTTAGCATTGGACACTACAGTCTTGTGGAATCAATTTTGTATGATTCATATTTCAGTAGTTTGTCCTAAAGGATACCGCTTCGCATATGGCGGTAGAGCAGTTCCTTTTCTGTGGAAAGTTATGGAACATAAAAGTTCTACCGTCGGATTCAAAGAATACAAACCAATGCTCAAACTAGCCAACTATTTATTATCTCAGTATTCTGATGTCATGTTATTGGCTGACCGTGGATTCGCTAATCATGAATTAATGTCATGGCTAGAAAATAGCAACTGGCACTACTGTCTGCGATTACCCTGTGATGTGATTTTACATGGGGCGAGAAAACATCCGATTGAGCTTAAGTATCTCTATCCACCAAAATCTGAAGCAATTTTATATCATCATGTCGGTCTGTGGCTTGACGGAAAACACCGTTGTAATCTTGTCTTAGCCAATGTGAAGGGAGTTAAAGAACCCTGGGCTGTTATTACGGATGAAGAACCTTCTTTGCAGACTCTCTGGCAATACGGATTGCGTTTTCGAGTCGAGGAATTATTTTTAGATTCTAAATCTGGAGTTTTTCAATTAGAAAGCTCCAAAATCCGCGAGGTTAAAGCCCTTGAACGACTATATTTAGTTATCGCATTAGCTCTTTTGTTTGCTACTTGTCAAGGCATGGCGGTTCAATTGAAAGGACTCAGAACTCAAGTAGATCCTCATTGGAAACGTGGAATTAGCTACCTTAAAATTGGTCTTAGGTGGCTTAATGGAGTTTTGCATAAGGGTCGCGACTTGTTTACTCCTATTGCATTATGTTCTCACATTCCTCAACTTTGCTTTGCTTCTAACAAGGCGAAGAGGGAATACTATAAGGCGAAGAGGGAATACTATGATGCCATCTGGTTCAGTCGCATTCGCGAAATTAAGTGCGCTACTAGTTAGTTTTTATAAATGTGTCAGGCAGTCAGGTGTTGAAGAATTACCATGCAATGGATAGCGTTAAAATAATTATACAGAGCTTACTGGCTTCAGTAGAGGACTTCAAACAACCCCAACAAAATATTTCTCTTGACGTTGTTTTCGACCCTGCTGATCAGTTGATCCCCTTTTGGCTTTTTATTCTGCCAAATTCAGCTAAAAACTAATAAAAGTAATCATGGTAAGCATTAAACCTTGGCAGATAGTTGTTTTAGTCTTGCCGATCGCCGCAATCGTTATTTTTCTTTTAGTGGCAGCGGGTTCACAAATTCATGACTGGGGACTGAACTGGATTTGGGCGGTGGTAGTGGTAATTTTCACCCTCTGGCGATGGTTGTTGGTTAAATGGACAGCATCCCCCTTGGCAGAAATGGAAGAAGCGATCGCCGAAATTAAAGAAGAATTATCAGCCCAAGATTCTCAGTTAGCTAAAGCCACCAACAAAGAACAGCAGATTAACGCTGCCCTGGAACAGGTAATCGCTAAAACCAAGTTAGATCAGCCGATGTGGTTAGATTGGCAGAGCTTTTGGCAACGCTGTTTAGAATTAGTTCAGGCGATCGCCCAGACTTATAATCCTGAAGTTAAACGTCCTCTCCTCAACATTTATCTGCCCCAGGCTTACGGTTTGCTGCGAGGGACGGTAGATGATACAGACCGGATGATGCAAAAGTTATCACCTGTTTTGAATCGGGTATCTATTGGACAGGCGGTAGAAGCCGTTGAAGTTTATCGACAGTTAGAACCATCGGCGCGAAAGCTAGGTCAGGTATTCAATTGGTCACAATGGTTACTGAACCCAACCGCTGCAATTGCCAAACAAGCTACCAAAAAGTTTGATCAGCAGGCAAATCAAGAGTTATTGGTTAATTTAGGTCAATTAATGCGAGAAGTCGCCTTAAGAAATCTGGCACGGCAGGCGATCGCTCTTTATGGAGATGAAACAATCACTATTCCTGAAGTTGCTGCTGCCAATCCTGTTTTACCCAAAGCCCAAACTCAAACTCTGAGGGATATTTTAGAGTCGGTTGAACCAGAGACAGTGGTAGCTCAAAAGCCCGTAAACATAATTTTGGTGGGGCGTACAGGAGCAGGAAAAAGCAGTTTGATTAATACCCTATTCCAAGCCAGTCTAGCGGAAGTAGACATCTTACCTAGTACCGAGCAAATCAAAACTTACACCTGGAAAACACCAACTAACGAAGTTCTAAATCTGTTGGATACTCCTGGTTACGAACAGGTAAACCGTGCTGAATTGCGATCGCAGGTACTAGATTATGCAGCCACCGCAGACTTGTTACTCTTGGTCACTCCTGCTTTAGATCCTGCTCTCCAAATGGATTTAGATTTCTTGCAGACATTAAAAGAAGATCTGCCCGATTTAAGTGCGATCGGCATTGTGACTCAAGTAGATCGCCTCCGCCCAATCCGTGAATGGAATCCTCCCTATGACTGGCAGGAAGGTATGCGCCCCAAAGAACAGTCCATCCGTGAAGCCACTATTTATCGCGCGGAACAACTAGGGGATATCTGCGAACTGATCCTCCCGCTAGTTACTGAAGATCTGGCTAGTAATCGCGCTGCTTGGAATAATTCAGCCTTATCTTTAGAATTAGTCCAGGCGATCGCCCCTGCCAAACAGCTACGTCTGGCACGTTTCCTCAGAGATCTGGAAACCCGCAGCACAGCAGCAGCCAAAATTATTGATCGCTATACCCGCCAGATGGCTACCACTCAAGGCTTAACCTCATTGCTTAAAAGCCCCATCCTAAAATTCATTTCCACCATCACTACAGGAAATCCAACCCTCGCTTACGTCTTAGCGGAACAAATTCCTGTCGAACAAGCCCCCATCGTCATGGGCAAACTTCAGATGGCTTATGACCTTTACGCCTTGCTGAAGCCAGACTCTAATCTGAGTAATTTCGATTTGCGATCGCTTTGGTCATTACTCTTAGAAAATAACGAGGCAGGCAATCATAATCCTTGGGCGTTTGGTCAGGCTCTAGTGGAATATTGGACAAAGAATCTTACTTCAGAGCAGTTACGCGATCGCTATAATCTTTATCTCCAGCAAAGATAAATTTTTTATTTAGGTTTTTTGCATCACATAATTCAAGGATAATTTTTTAAAATACAGTGATGATATCCCGAAAAATTCTTGATATTATATCTGTTTGGTGTGATATCCAGAAAGTTTCTTGATATCATGCTCTACAGGGTAGATATACTGAAAGTTTCGGTTTTTTGTCCCATATAGGGTGAATATCCAGAAAGTTTCCGTATAATAAATAGTTGTGCCGCTTATTGCTCGGTGCAGGCATCTTTAAATATTTTAGGAAGTCACCTCATAGTCCAGTACAAAGATAAAGCCGCCAATGCCTCTCGAAATACATAACTACACTTGGAGTGGAGAACGACTGGTACAAATCGAGAGTCAACCGAGTCACATTGATGGCGTGCTAGATGTTGTTCAAGATGTACGAAGAAGTTCTAATCTAGACTGGGAAGATATCTATTCAGCTTATTATGAGTGTGAAGAAGATGGCACAATTACTTTCTATGAAGGCGAAGGTGCAGAAGCAGGTAATCCAGGGGTATGGACGTACGTAGTGTATGACTGCCCTGAAGGTGGTGAGGAGGTAGTTCCCAATCCCACCATTGATGTTCTAGCTGCCTTGTTAAAAGTTAAACGCGGTATCCAAGAGAGGAAAAATAGTAGAATAAATCTACTGCCACATGCAGAGAATGCAGCAGTCGATATTCGTAAATTGCGTGACTATTGCCTTAATCCAGAGCATGATGACGGGAAGCATAAGGCTCGGTTATTTTTGTCAAGTTTAGGTATGACTGCCGACCATGCCGAGGAATTGCGGCAAATTCTGCTAGAAATTGTCAAAACTGGTGAAGCTCGCTTGGGGAGGCAGGATGCGTTTGGGCAACGCTACACTTTGGATTTTTCACTTGAATGGCAAAATAGAAGTGCAACTCTTCGGAGTGGATGGATTATCGAGCATGGCTCAACGATTCCGAGATTAACGACCTGTTATCCTTTGTAGTTACTGGAGGCAAGAAAAATGACAGTGCATTCAATCAAGTTATTAGATGTCGTGGCATTGACGGCTGATTTACCAGACTACAACTTATGGCGTGGACAAGTTGGCACAGTGGTTGAGACTTTAGCAAATGGCACAGCGTTTGAAGTTGAATTCAGCGACCGTGATGGACGAACGTTTGAGTCTATTGGGTTGCACCCAGATCAAATTATGGTGTTGCATTTTGAACCAGCATCACCTGACTTAAAGCCTGAAATGGTTACAGCGTAGCGCAGCACAACAACGCTGTTGCAGCGGACTGATAGGGTTAGTCGGTGTTGTGTCGAAGGTGATCGGCAGCCGCTGAACAGCAACGTTATAAGGACTAATTAACTTTCGCTTCGTATTTCTATAACTGATAAGAGTTGGAGATCCCTCATAGTTCAAGAGATCCCAACTACGTTCTATATAGCTTGATCAAGAGTAGGTAATCGACCTTCCTCTTCGGTCTTCGGTTCCAAATCAGGGGATGCTTTTCGACACTTCACCTCGTGAGGTCATCGCTTGTCCCGACGAAAGGTCGCTTCATCAATACCATCGCCTCAAACAAGCAGATATTTAGCTTTCCCGTCGATTTTCTAATCTATCAACAACGACAATGGATTTTGAATGAAGTTCATAGACTCGCGAAAATTTTCCAGCTTGGATGTGAGTTCGTAAGTATACGCTTTCATTTAGAGACGGTCATTCCTCAGATAGAAGTACTGAGCTAAAATATAAGGTGCATTACTACAGAAGACTTATGACGTTAGAACTTAACCTTCCAATTGAACTAGAGCAATATCTTGCACAAGAAGCCGAGCAACAAGGGCTTTCGATCGAGTCTGTAACACTGCAACTTTTGACAAGCTTTATCACACTAAAACGACAGGAAACCGAGGCGATTAATCTGATTCAGTCATGGATAGACGATCCAGATACTGAAGAACAGCAAGAAACAGGTCAATACTTAATCCGTGCTTTGGATGAGGATCGTCTCTCCGATCGTAAATTGTTTCCAGTTGAGATGAAGGGCGTAACTTGGTGAACCGAGTCATAATTTTGGATGCAGGACCGCTCGGTCTAATCACCAACCCAAATCTGTCTTCTGAAAGTGTTGTTTGTGCCCAGTGGCTTCAAACTCACATCACATCAAGGAGTCGCACTATCATTCCAGAGATTACAGACTATGAGGTTCGTCGCGAGTTATTGCGAGCAAATAAGACAAAAGGTATCGCTCGTCTAGACGATTTAGCCAAGTTGATTGAGTATTTGCCAATTACAACGGCTGCGATGCACGAAGCTGCAAAGCTTTGGGCACAAGCTCGTCAGCAGGGGCAACCGACTGCAGGTGACAAAACAATTGATGGTGATATGATTTTGGCGGCTCAAGCCATAACTCTTCAAGTTCCAGATGTTGTAATTGCGACAACGAATGTGGGGCATCTGTCGAGATTTATTGCAGCCGAGGTATGGCAAAACATCGCTCCAAATTGACCGCCACCTAATATTTGACAAGAGATAGTTGCCAAAGCGATCGCTTCAAGGTTAATCCCATGATTCAATTGGATCAAGAATCTTACTTCAGAGCAATTAGGCGATCGCCCATACGTTCAATATTTGACAAGAGATAGTTAGTAAAGCGATCGCCCAATTTTTGATGAGTGTATAAAAGTTAAACTTAGTACAACTATAAAAGTTTTTAAGATTAGTAAAACAAATTTCAGCTAAAAAAATCATGAAAGCGATCGTTAAACTTAAAATTGAAAGATTTGAAGAACAGGGACAAGAATATTTTGTTGCTACTAGTGATGATATACAAGGATTAGTTGCAGAAGGCAATACAGTGGAAGAAGCAGTATCCATAGCAGAAGATCTTGCTCATCACCTTCTAGAACTTGATCGCAAACAAGAAAATACAATGAACAAGTTTCAAACAATGCCACAAAAGTTTGAATATCCTCTAATTATTGAAGTTTAATGGGTAGATTAGCAGGTTTTTCTTATCGAGAAGTAGCTCGAAAAATGCGAAAACTTGGGTTTGAATTTTATCGTTCTGGGAAAGGCGACCATGAAATTTGGATTAATACAGTTACTAATTTAAAAACTACGATTCCACATCACAAAGAAATTAGAGAAGGAACTTTAGGAAATATTCTCAAACAAGCTCAAGTTAAAGTAGAAGATTTTTTAAGAGCTTGATTTCTAATCTAATTTTAAAAACGTTCAATCTTAGACAAGAGATAGTTGATAAAGCGATCGCTTCAAGGTTAATCCCATGATTCAATTGGATCAAGAATCTTACTTCAGAGCAATTAGGCGATCGCTTAGAGGTTAAATATTTGACAAGAGACAGTAGAAGAAGGCGATCTCTTTGGTTTTTTAAAAAGAGGCAATAAAAAACCCAAACCGAAACCAACTTACGTTCTCAAGCATCCTTATTCAGCCATCACTCATTTTCTTCAGAAGCCTATACAGTATAATTGTTCAGCTAGCAGAGGTGGGTTTTAGAGGTTGGGGGGTAAGTGAAAAAATTAAAAAAAAGTCTGCCAAGGAGTGTCTTCAAATTTCTCTTTCAATTCATCGTAGTTAGTGATTATTTCCTTAATGTGCCTTGTCTCCTGCTTTTTAGTGTAGGGAGTCAAGGGTAGAGATTCTAATCCTAAAAATTGTTGAATTTCTTGAATTTCTTTCTCTGTATTGGCTACTAAATCTTCATAATATAAAGTATGTGTTTGTTTGGAATGCTTGGCAAAAAAAATCTCATGTTCTTTTTCTAAAGCTTTGGTTTTTTGAAAATAATTCAAGCAATCTTCATAGTCAATTTCAAGTGTTTGTTTATGGTTATTTTGCTGCTTAAGTAGAATCCACACATCAGTTTTCTTGGCAATTTGCCAAGAAACATAATTAGCTAAAATATTTTTTCTTTTTAAGTGGATAACATTTAAATTTTTAATCCTTTGTAGATATTCACAAACAGTCTTTTTACTAAAATTTGATTCTTCTTGATAAAGTAGTTTAAAGCCTACTGCCTTAGTCGATTTAAGAAAATCTCGAAAAACAATTTGATCAAGAAATTTAATGGGATCTTTTTTTCGAGTCTGTAAAACTTTTGCTGAAGAATAGCTAGGATATCCCCAATGAATTTGTTCGTCATCACCAAACACTTCTCCAAAAGCTCTGATTTTTGGATGTGATTGTAAAAGACTAACTAGAAAATTAGAACCAGTTCTCTTGCGACAAATAATTACGAATTTTTGATAGTCGTTCCCCCCAGAAAGAATGTTTTTTTCTAAGGCAATCTCTGTCAAGTTGATAACTTTGCGTTCCAACTTTTTTAGAGTGTCCAGATCGAATTTCTTGTTGATAAACATTATTTAAAATAATTGACATTGACTATCGAGCGCTGCTGAATCTGAAAATCAAAAATAAGTTTTTCAGGCTCTATTCAAAATTCTCAATCTTAGAGGATGGAGTGTTGCTTGTGAATTTCTAAGATTTGAGGATACCCTCGCCCATGAACATTATCCCTAACGGTTTTATGCGTTTAACCAGCAACGCCAAGGTAATTGTATAAAGACTATGTAAAGACTAAGTAAACTGATCACCAAGATGGCTGAAGACTTTGTACGCTATAAGCTAGACAAAAAGCCTTGCAATCTCTACACACCACACCTGTCAAACGTTTTACCACAATAATCTTTGGTCAAGATCGATGACAAACAATTGACACGTAATTAACACGGATTAGACAGATGCTTGTCATAACCATTGTCTAATCTAATGAGTATCTAAGAACAGAAAAGCAAAACTGCTGCAAATACCTCAATAAAATTAATAATCTTAGGGGTAACGATTATGAGTACTTCAACTAAAGGATTATTGGCAACGCTACTTATTGTCTCTACGCTCACTCTAGGAGCTTGTCAAAAGCAGAAACAAAGCAGTGTCCAAGCCGAACAACCAAAAATTTCTCAGAACAATCAAACTAAAGCAGCGCAAGATCAAAATGTTACTATCGATCCTGATGCTTGGGTTGTAGCAGATAACGAAATCTTCATCCCTGTCGTCGACAAATTAGGAGAACATCTCAGACAAGCTCGCCAAGATTATCTTAAAGGGGACAATATAGCTGCTGCGCTTGCAATGCGGAAAGGCTCGGCGTTTTTGAAACAAGAACTACCTCAAGCTGATTCAAAAAGTAAAACTGCTATAAATAAAGCTAGCGAAGAATTAATAAAAAATGCTGCACTAGTAAAAAGTGGCGAAATTGCTTCGGTCAAAGAACTAGACCAAGTATTTGCCAAAGTGTATCAGGCTAATATTGAACATTTATGGATAGTGGCTGACGAGCAAGAATGGATTCCCATAATTGAAATGCCACAGCAGCACTGGCAGGCAGCTAAAAAAGATTATCTCGCCAAAGATACTAAAGCAGCAGCTAGAGAAATTCGTAAAGGTGCAGTATTCCTTAATTTAGAAGCTAACCGCACCACTGACCAAAATATTAAGTCAAATCTTTTGAATTCAGCCGAAAATTTAGAACAGTTAGCTAAAAATGTTAAAGAAGGTAAATCTGATGTCGATATGCTAGATCGAGCCTTTGCGAAAGGGCAACTGGCGATGGGTCAATTCTATGAAAGCCAAGCTAAAAACTCAGAATCTCAAGGAAAATTAACTACAGCAGGTAGGGAAATCATTGGTGCATTTCATCACCTTCAAGCAGCCAATACTTGGTTAAATGAAGATAAAGCAAATCTAGAAATGGCTCAAAAAGAAATTAATGCTGTCAAAGATAGTATGGGTTCCCCTAATGAAGCTCTATCTAGAAATCTTAGTAACGCGATCGCTACTATCAGTGAACTGATTACTAACTTGAATCAAAATCTAGCTCAATCTTAAATTAACTTAAACTAAACTAGTTGGTAGCTTTTAGCTTTTAGCTTTTAGCTTTTAGCTTCTAGCAATAATAAATCCCAAATTCCACAGGTATGAACGAGGAATTTGGGTTAAAATGGCGATCGCCTATAAACTACCAGGTGAAACTTAATTACCTAACTGCACGGCTCCGTTAACTACCTGTACAGGATAGGTAGGGATTTTGATTTCAGGGTCGTCGAGATATTCCCCTGTTTCCAGATTGATATTTTGTTTGTAAATCGGCGCTGCCACTTTAGTTACTCCCTGGCGATCGCCAACTATCCCTCGGGATAAGACATAGGCTTGGCTAAAAGGATCGTAGTTACTGAGGGCATATACGCGATCGCTTTCCCCTAGACGGAAGATGGCTACCTGTTCACCGTTGAAGAGGGCACATACCCCTGTGTTGGGTTTGATATCCGTTATTTGACACACTGTTGTCCATTGGGTGACGGCTTGATGGGAAACTGTTTGAACCATAATAAATAATTGATTGCTGATGGCTGATTGGGCGAATACCATTCGCCCCTACATATTTGCATTTACACTGGGAGACTGGCTTTTTCTGCTGCGGTGGCAGGGCGTTTTTGTCCTCTTTCTTCTACATACGCCAGAGCAGGATCAGGGCGATCGCTATTAACAAAATGACGAAAGCGTTGCAGTTTCGATTCGTCTTCTAGGGTAGCTTTCCATTCACACTGGTAGGTATCAACTAGCTGCTGCATTTGCGCTTCTAGCTCGTCACAAATACCTAATGAGTCGTCAATCACCACACTCTTGAGATAATCCAAACCACCTTCTAACTTGCTAAACCACACCGAGGTACGCTGAAGTTTGTCCGCCGTGCGGATATAGAACATCAAAAATCTGTCTATGTATTTAATCAGGGTTTTTCGATCAATGTCTGTAGCTAACAATACCGCGTGTTGGGGATTCATCCCACCGTTGCCGCAGACATAAAGATTCCAACCATTTTCGGTGGCAATGATGCCAAAGTCTTTGCTCTGAGCCTCAGCGCATTCGCGGGTACAGCCAGATACGGCAGATTTTAACTTGTGGGGCGATCGCAAACCACGATATCTTTCTTCCACTTCAATCGCTAAACCAGTGGAATCATCTACCCCAAAGCGACACCAGGTACTACCCACACAAGATTTGACCGTCCGCAGAGCTTTTCCGTAGGCATGACCAGATTCAAAGCCAGCGTCTACTAACCGTTTCCAGATCGCAGGTAATTGCTCCACCCGCGCCCCGAATAAGTCTACTCTTTGTGCCCCAGTGATTTTGGTATAAAGTCCAAATTCTTGTGCCACCTCTCCAATCACAATCAGTTTTTCGGGGGTGATCTCTCCACCTGGAACACGAGGAATAACGGAATAAGTACCGTCTTTTTGGATATTGGCTAGATAGTAGTCGTTGGTATCCTGCAAGCCCACATGGGGAGTTTCTAGGACATGCTCATTCCAAGTCGAAGCTAAGATGGAAGCGACAGCAGGTTTACACACTTCACAACCCATCCCTGTACCATGTTGTTCTAGTAGATCAGCAAAGGTTTTGATCTGGTTAACTTTAACTAAGTGATAAAGTTCCTGACGGGAATAAGCAAAGTGTTCGCAGACATGATTTTTGACTTCGATCCCTGCTTTTTTCAGTTCCGTTTTGAGGATATCTGTCACCAAGGGAACACAGCCACCGCAACCTGTCCCGGCTTTAGTACATTTTTTAAGGGGGGCTAACTCCATGACCCCATCAGCGATCGCTGTACAGAGATCTGCTTTGGAAACGTTATTACAAGAACAGATTTGGGCAGTGTCAGGTAAATTATCCACCCCCAACAATGGCGCACTTGCTCCTTCTCTGGGAGGAACTAGTAAATCCTCGGGGTGGGGAGGGAGAGTAATTTGATTTTGTACCAGTTGCAACAAATTACCATAAGCAGAAGCATCACCGATTAAGATCCCCCCTAGTAACAGTTTGCCATCTTCGGACAAGACAAGCTTTTTATAAGTACCGTTAACCGCATCGGTCAAGGCTAACTTTTTCGCCCCTGGAGTTGTGCCAAAGCTATCCCCAAAGCTGGCTACGTCTACCCCTAATAACTTGAGTTTAGTAGACATGTCTGCTCCGGCAAAAGTTTGTGTTCCTGCCTGGGTAATATTATCACTAGCCACTTCTGCCATATTGTAACCAGGGGCAACTAAACCAAAAATGCGATTATTATACAAGGCGCATTCCCCGATGGCATAGATATCAGGATCGCTGGTCAGACAGTTTTCATTAACTACAATCCCGCCTCTTTCGCCGACATTTAAACCACATTCCCTTGCCAGTTGGTCACGGGGACGAATTCCCGCCGAGAAGACAATCATATCGGTGGTCAGTTCCTCACCATCAGCAAACTCCATTTTGAGCGAGAGGGATGCAGAGGAAACCTCTGCATATCCAATCGAGCTGTTCACCAGCTTGCCATTGGCACTGACAATATTAGTGGTTGATTTACTAGTGTGTACCTGTACTCCTAAGGCTTGAATCTTTTCCTTTAAAACTTCGCCGCCAGCTTCGTCGATCTGTACGGGCATCAATCGAGGGGCAAACTCCACCACATGGGTCTCTAAGCCCATAGATTTAAGAGCATTGGCGCATTCCAAACCAAGCAACCCTCCCCCCACAACGACACCGACCTGGGATTGTTTACCCCAAGCCTCCATGCCTTCCAAATCTTCAATCGTCCGATAGACAAAAGTGCCAGGGCTATCATTTCCTTTAATAGGCGGTACAAAAGGATAGGAACCTGTAGCTAAAATCAGCTTGTCGTAAGGGATCTCGACACCATTAGCGGAGATGACGGTTTTAATACCCCTGTCTATAGTAGTAACGCGATCGCCAATATAAATTTCGACATTATGCTCTTGATAAAATCCTGGTTCCACGAGGGTCAGATCAGCTGCCGTTTTTCCTGAAAAGTAACCGCTCAAATTAACGCGATCATAAGCCACACGAGGTTCTTCGCAGAAGGTAACTAAATTCCAAGTTTGGGATACGTCTTTTTGTACCATCAACTCCAGGAATTTATGACCAACCATACCGTTACCTACCACCACCAAATTCTTCTTGTTGGTCATTAGAATTATTTATTCCATAAGCTCTACATGTTCTTAATGTACAAAAATGTACAAATTTTGTTGAACTTTACTTTCAGTATTATGTTTAAAACGCATTGCTTTGATAAATTAAATGCATCTTGCAGCCAAATTAGCTGACGGTTCACTATCTAGAGACAAGCGGCAAAAGCAATGACAGAATAACTATTGGCAAACTAGTGAAGGTTGAGGTTTTGTTTAAAGACATTACTAATAGCAGTGGAATATCCTATCGAGGTGGTTCCTATGGTGTGGCGTGGGGCGACTTTAATAATGACGGCTACATAGATCTTTGGGTGGGGAATCATGGCCCTGTCGCTAACCTATATCAGAATCAAGGTGATGGTACTTTTCTCGATGTCACCCCTCAAGCTTTCCCTAACCAACTTGGAGGAGATTTGCATGGAGCAGCCTGGGCGGATTTTGATAATGATAGTGACTTGGATTTAATCCAGCTAGTTGGTGCTAATTCAGGAAAAGGCAGTCTGAAGGATTTAACCCTAGCTAATCAAGTATATGTTAACCAGAACGGGATTTTTGACGAACAAGCCCTTGACCTTGGCTTAGGTTATATTGGTGCCCGCAGTCGCAACCCGCTGTGGTTTGATTACAATCATGATGGTTTGCTAGATTTGCTATTGGGAACGGCAGAACGCCCTGATGGCAAAGTTCCCACCACAATTTTTCGTCAAGAAGATAATCTTAATCAGCATAATCAGCAAACTAAATTTGTTGATTTACGTCTTGATTCCAATTTAGATTTAACATCCGATTTGACAGCTAGTAATTTTGCTATTTTGTCCGATTTGGTGGGCGATCGCACCATGGAGTTAATTACATCTAATCAATCTACAGGTATATCTATTTATGATGCGGCAACTATTACAGACATTACAGATTTAGTTTTAACTGATAATTTCATCGCCGAAGATGTTATTTCCGAAGACTTTAATGGAGACCTATTGCCCGATCTCTACCTCACGGATAGAGGTTTGAGTGATTCTGCTTTCGTCTCTCCCGACGATCATTCTCTCAGGCTTAATTTGGAAACTCACCAAGCTCATCAAGGCATTACTTTTAAAACCAGTGGCGAGATTGTGATTGACCTGTTTACCTTTGGTTTTGGCTTTGATGAAATTAACTTAGAAGATATTTTTATCGGTGCATCTGGTTTAAATCCCACGGAGCTGGATCTGACTTTGCCGGCAGAGAAAGATATGGTGACTAAATTAAAGTTAGCTCTCGACCCTGAAGATTCGAGATTTACAGGGCTGAAATCTTTTGTATCCGGGAAAGATGAAGGACTATATATTGGTTACGATCCGACTTCCGCCGAATGGGAAATATCTTTATCCACCCCTGATGAAGACTTAGTAGCTGCCAAAATTAAGTCTTCCAGTGAAATTATCAACCCCAAGGCGATCGCTTTTGACAATGACCTTGAACCACTGCCAGATCGGCTATTAATTAATAACGGCTCCCAGTTAATTGATCGTACCGCTAATTCGGGCATCAATAGTGTCAGAACTGCTGGAGTTAATACCGTAGCTGGAGATTTTGATAATGATATGGATGTGGATCTATACGTAGTGACGGCTAATGCGGCGGGGAATGAACCAAACGTTTTCTACGACAACCAAGGAGATGGTACTTTTAGGGCAATGTCAGACTTAGGGGATGGAGCAGGGAGCCAACTGGGCATTGGTGATGCTGTAGCTACGGCGGATTATAACAATGATGGTTTTCTAGATTTATTGGTGACCAATGGGGCTTTTCCTCCCTTATTGGTCAAAGATGCTCCCTATCAATTACTGGAAAACGAGGGCAATAGTAATCATTGGCTAGAAATTAATTTAGCAGGAGTCGCCGCCAATCGAGATGGTATTGGGGCAAAAGTATATGTTACGGCGGGAGGAGTGACACAATTACGGCAACAATCAGGCGGAATGCACGATCAGGTACAAAATGATTCCCGTCTGCACTTTGGATTGGGCAGCAATACGCAAATTGAAGAAATTAAGATCGAATGGTCGAGCGGTACCTTGCAAACCATCGAAAATGTCATGGCAGATCAATTTCTGGATATTCAAGAATCTGTATAGGATTACTTTTGCTGGAGACAAAAAATATAGCGATCGCCTAATTGCGCTAAAAAAATAAATGCTACAATCAGTAGTGATTCAATAGCCCAATAAAAACATGGTTCAGAGATTAAAACGGTGGGAGTCGCCCCGCAAACAAGGACGTAATGATAAAGGCAAAGGCGGTACTGCCCGAGCCAGACAACTCCGTAAACGGGAACAAATGCTACGGCAGAAATTAAAAACCAGGATAGAAGATGTAAAAAGTAACGACATGAAAAATAACGGCTCCTCAAAGCCAAAACAATTAGAACACAAAAAACATCAAGAGAGGGAAATCACACCCTCTCTTTTTTATTGGCGAATTTATCGGCAACTAGTTCAGTCGATGGCACAAGGGAAAAGCTATAATCTACCAATCTCAAATCTAGAATTAGCAATACCCTCAAGCTTATCTCTCTAGGCTTAAGTTACTTAAACAAATTCACTATACACTTGACTTGCTCTTTTCCCTTTTCCCTTTTCCCTTTTCCCGATCTTAACTAGGTAATTAATTTTGCATGACTACTTATGTCTCTAAGCCTATGTCTCTAGAAATAATTATTCCCCTGGCAGCAGCAATCATTCTCTTACTTCTATTTACTTGGTTACTGAATGTTCTCAAGTCAACTATCAAGACTGTCTTAATCATTGCCGCTATCTTGATTGTGTTGCAGATTATCTTTGGTGTTAATTCAGAGCAGATTATTCAAGGGGTATTACAGATAGGAGAACGCCTTCAACAGTTAATTTTTGGTACTTAGTGAAAGCAGCATAGCAACATAGTCTATTTAAACGAATAGGGCGATTTTTCAGGGAAAAGGTTAAGCTGGACACTTCAATTAAGCTAACTCTCTATTTGACTATCTTCTTATTTAGCTATGTCGCCCAAGAATCAAGACGATCAACCTCAAGAATCGAAATCCAATTCTCAGTTAAAATCGAGTATTGTTCATAAACCCTTTGCGACGGGGACAATCAATATTTTCAATCCTTATCGGGCTAAAGGTAATAAAGCCGATAGTTCATTGGCGACACCAACATTCCATTTAGATGCTCAACTAGAAAAATCAGCTCAACTAACCCCCTTTTCGGAGGCTGATTCAGAGGCTGATATCGGTTTGAACTCCTATGAACCTACTTATGATCCGACTGAAGTTAAAGATCATCAGTCTCACTGGTTAGATTGGTTATTTAATCCTTGGAGTGTTAGTGCGATCGCTGTGATCTTTTTTGCTAATTTAATTTCAGGAGCAGTAATCTGGCGTAATTATCGTTCACTAGCAAACACCAAGTCAGTTCAACCAGTCGCTACTTTAGGCAGTGGAAATATCGCCAGCGAAGAATTTTTGCCTCTTAATTTAGGTACTTTAAGTCGTTTAAAAACGGCGGCAGATGGGTCAGAATCTTCGGTTAATGCACCCATACCCCCTGCCCTAGCACCGATTAATTTGGCACAGTCAACAGTGGAACCACAATATTATTATATCCTGACAGAATATATGGGAGATTCCTCTTTAGCCTTAGCCAGACAAAAAGTTAAACAAGTTTCTTTGGTAAATTTCCCTCAAGGGGTATTTATTTATCTGGGTGCATACCAAGACCGAGAACAGGCAGAGGAGTTTGTCGCTCACCTACAACAGGAAAATTTTGTGGCTCACATTTATCCCCTCCACTAGGTTTACCAGTCTTGCTAGTTTTGCTCGTAGGAATTAAACAGCTCTGGCTGGACTTTTTGCGTAACACTGAGATGTTTGGTAGAGTTAAAATTTTGCTTTCTGAGGGCAAGTAAATCATACTCCTGACGGAAAGATTCGATAATCATGGCGATTTCCTTATTAGGTTGTACCCTAACTTTCACGACAAATCGATAATTAGAATTAGCTTCGACAGATTTTAGCTGAATTTTATGAAACTGATATTTTCGCTGTAGCGAGGCAAACGCATCTAACAAAACCGACCAATTGAGATCTTCATTGAAAATCACATCTACGGAATCCATCAAATCTTGCACAATTGTTTTAAATTCTCTAGAGCTAAGGCGTTCCTGCTGATTTTCCGGCAATCGCTCCTGTTGGTCTTGTTGCAAATATAAATATTGACAAATCACTTTGGCAAAACTGGTTTGACTATTGATTTTCAGATTTTCTAAACAAGCACCAGTTAAGATAGATTGATTAAAATTAGCAGTCCATGCCTTAGTCTTGACTAAATTAGCCTGGGTTAAATTCGCTCCTGCCAAGTTGGCTTGGCTGAGGTCGGCTTGGGTTAAATTCGCCCCTGCTAAGTCGGCTTGGGTTAAATTCGCCCCTGCTAAGTTGGCTTGGCTGAGGTCGGCTTGGGTTAAATTCGCCAGAGTAAAGTTAGTGGCACTGAGATTTGCTTCTGTTAGATCAGCCTTGGCGAGATTTGCCTTGGTAAAGATAGCTCCCGTAAAGTCAGCTTCATTAAGACTTGCTTGCTCTAAATTTGCCTCAGTTAAATTCGCCCTAGTAAAATCGGTTTCCGCTAAATTAGCATGATTAAAATTGGCACCTACCAATTGGGCTAGTTTCAAACTTGCCCTAGTGAGATTAGTGGCGACAAAGCTCGCTCCGTTAAGATTAGCTTGATTAAAATTAGCCCCCGATAACTGTGCTCCATCAAGATTAACTACTCTCAAATCTGCACCAGTCAAATCTGCCAAACTTAGGTTGGCGCTGCTAGATTCTGCCCCACGATAGTTAACCCTAATCAGGATTGCCCCTGTTAAGTTAACTCCACAAAGGTTTGCCCCACTCAAATTAGCTTCACTCAGATTGGCTCCTGTCAGATCGGCACCATCAAAATCTGCTCCACAAAAATTACTTTTAATCAGAATGGCTCCTGCCAGATTTACTCCTCTAAAATCAATTCCCAGTAAAGTTTCATTACTTAAATTAATACCTCTCAAATCTAGCTGAAGATAGCGATCGCTCTTGCGCCATTTATTCCAATATTCAACACCACGTTTCAGAGCAGCCAAAGATTTTTTATCAACGATCATTATCTTTAATACTTTGATTAAGATTTTAATAATTCTTTTTTGCCCTAAATTATAGCTAGTGATTTTACTGATATGACAATTAACTTTAATTTATTTTATTTTTAGAAATTCACTCTTAGACTAAATCTCGCATTTTTTTAACGCCACAGAACATTTTATTTGGCGATCGACAGTACACTGGGGGAATATGTCACACTAAAAACATAAAGAGCAGTATTGCTATTACTCTCTTAATCAAAAATTTGTGGTGGATTTAGTATCCTGGAGTCTACCAAACCTAATTTTTTTGTAACCGATTAAAGGATATACAACGTCATGGGATTATTCGATCGCCTTAGTAGAGTTGTTCGAGCCAACATTAACGATCTAGTCAGTAAAGCTGAAGATCCTGAGAAAGTCTTAGAACAAGCTGTCATTGATATGCAGGAAGATTTAGTGCAGCTCCGTCAAGCTGTCGCTAGATCCATTGCTACGCAAAAACGTACCGAGCAACAATACAATAAAAACCAATCCGAGGCTACTAACTGGCAACAAAGAGCTCAGTTGGCACTGTCTAAAGGGGATGAGAACTTGGCTCGCGAAGCACTGGTACGAAAAAAGTCCTTTGCTGATACTGCCAATAGCCTCAAGACTCAACTAGATCAACAAAGTGGTCAGGTCGGCACCTTAAAGCGGAATTTGATTGCCCTGGAGAGTAAAATCTCGGAAGCTAAAACCAAAAAAGATATGCTGCGGGCAAGAGCTAATGCCGCTAAAGCGAACAAACAGCTACAGGATTCCATGAGCAACATTGGCACCAGCACTGCTATGGGAGCCTTTGAGCGGATGGAAGAAAAGGTGATGGCATTAGAGGCGGAATCAGAAACCGCCGCTGAATTGGGTGGCAGTGGCATCGAACAGCAGTTTGCCGCATTGGAAGCTGGAAGTGGTGTTGATGATGAGCTAGCGGCGATGAAAGCGCAACTATCAGGTACTTCGATCGAAACACCTAAATTAGAAGCAGCTGCCCCAGCTAACCCCCAAGATGCGGTGATTGATGCCGAGCTAGACGAATTGCGTTCCCAGTTGGATAAGTAATTAGTCGCCAACTTTACGTACACCTGTCGGTTGGGGAGATGCCCTAAGGGATATGCGTAGCGGTATGCTTTAGCATTTGCGGAGCTTATCCTTTAGGACTAGCTTCGCGTCGGGGAGATGGGGAAATGAGGATAACAAATCAATTGTACTTCCCCCTACTTCCCTACTTCCCTACTTCCCTAAATCCCTACTTCCCCTTGATCGTTCAAGAGCCTACCCAACGCAATCTCAGCTTGGGCAAAGTTTGGGTCTAGTTTAAGGGCATGACGCAAACAGGCGATCGCTTTATCGACTTGCTTAAGTTTCACCAGTTGTCTTGCCAAACTGAAGTGTTCTTGGGGTTTGGCTCCATCGGGTTGGAGATTGAAAGCTTCGTACCAACAAAGTATTGCCTGATCTTTTTTCTCGATTGTGTAGTAGGCTTTAGCTAAATTACGATAGGTTTTACTTAGATTAGGATCGAGTTCCACTGCCTCTTGATAACAGCTAATCGCTTTCACCCACTGTTGTTTTTGGGCATAGGAATTACCTAGGTTGTTCCAGGAATTAGCTGAATTTGGCTGGGCGGCGGCGGGCAATGACTGCTGCTGTTGCGCCGATTTATGCTCCCGTTTGGCGGTAACATCTGCTGGGGAGATTGCTTGCAAAGCAGTGGTAGCAACCTGATGTTTGGTTTGAGTATTTTTGGGCACATTTCTCTGCACGCTTGACTGGGCAACGGAGTTGGCTTTCGATAGTAAATGTTTAATCGGTCTAGTTACAGCTAAATTAGCGTCCCCAGACTCCCCATTCGCTAGGGAAATTAGTTGGTGATAGAACATCACTGCCTGTTGCCATTCTTCTAACTCTTCGAGAATTTTTACTAGTTTTACCAGCTGGGCTTTACCTTGGGGATTAAGTTTTACCCCGTGAATATAAAAAATACTGGCTTCTTTGAGTTTTCCTTCTCGATAAAGGCGATCGCCAAAATCAAAATATTCTGTTGCCGAAAACTTGGCTGGTTCTAGATTGATCGCTTGACAAAGAGATTCCAAAGCTTTGTCTGATTCCCCCAATTCTTCCCAAATCCGCGCCAAGCTGCGATAGGCTCCAGCGAAAGCAGGATCAATAATTACTGCTTGTTGGTAATAGTCTAAAGCCTGTTGCCAATTTTGCTGATCGGCGTGAAAGCTACCCAAGTTAGCGTAGATCGTAGCAGAGTTCGGATTAATTTCTAATGCTTTGGCATATAACCCTAAAGCCTCCGCTCTCTTCCCTTTAATTTTTAAAATGTTGCCAAAAATTTTATAAGCATCAGCATTTTGTGGATTCAAATAGAGAGCATTTTTACAGGCGGCGATCGCATCTCGCCAATTTCGTTCCTGAAAATAAATCCAAGCCTGTTCCACATAAATTTGGGCGATCGCTTGTTTTTGTCGGAGAGTTGGTTTTTCTAGTTGACCACTAGATTTAGATTCAGGTAAGTTGCTGTTGCTATTCAAAGAAACAAGGTGAGAGGATTCTAAAGTATTGTTCATTAAAAAGCCATGAGTAAAATAATTCGACTTAATTCGACCCTGCACAATCAATCACCGCAAAATTCAGAACTTGAAGCCTAGACTTAGAACCTAGAATGAAGCCAGACAGTGATCAGGGATGGTCAATCTTATCTCAGGAAATTAGCAATCGCTACCTACTACCTACTACCTACTACCTACTACCTACCAGGCTTCAAAACCGTAACGGCATAATGTTCAGGAGACAAATATCTTTGGGCGATCGCCTGCAATTGTTCTGGCTGGAGCCGACTGATGATCTGGGGATACAGTGCGGAGTGGGCGGCGGTTGCCACAATGTTATAAAAGCCATAGACGCCAGCTAGTTGACTGGGGGTTTCCGTCGAAAAAATATAATCATTAATCAGTTGACGTTTGGCGCTGGCAATTTCCGCTGTGGGAATTAAATCTTGGTGCAGTTGGGAAAGGCGATCGCCAATGATCTGCTCCACCATTACCAAATGTTCTGTCTCTAGCAAGACCCCAATGGAAAACAGACTTGAATCTTTTTGCAGAGATAAACTACAGTCAATATCGATCACAAGCTGTCTTTCTTCCCGTAATTCTCTGACCAAACCTGAGCTACGCCCCCCTGTTAAAATTAGAGCGATTAAATCCAGAGCGATCGCTGATTCTAAAGACTCGGCACCAGGGCAAATCCATGCCATCAAGAGCCTAGCTTGTTCAATTCTAGGTAGATACAGCTCTTGACGACGAACACTAATTACCGGGGGTTCCGCTTCGATTTGGGGAGGAGGACATTCAGAACGAACGCAAAACTCACTAAAGCTATCATTGACTAGAGCTAAAGCCTGTTCCTGCTCAATCCCTCCTACGATAATGATCGTCATGTTTTCGGGTTGATAATAGGTGCGATGAAAACAGCGCATCTGATTAGGAGTGTGTTTCAGCAATAGTTCTTGTTCCCCCAAAATAGATCGCCCATAAGGATGATGCTGATAGATGTTTTGACAGAGGGCTTGGTAACCAAGATAGTCAGGATCATCATGGCTCGAATTAATCTCTTCAATCACCACTTCCCGTTCACGAATAAACTCATCATCAGGAATATTCGCCCGCAGCAGGATATCTGCCAAACAGGGTAGAGTATGTTCTAGATGAGGGACGGAGGTAGTTAGATAGAAGTGCGCATAATCATAACTAGTAGCGGCGTTAGCAACGCCTCCCGTACTTTCGATCAACCAGTCAAACTCCCCCACCGCCACCTTAGGCGAGCCTTTGAAGATCATGTGCTCCAAAAAATGAGCCATGCCCGACCAGGCTTTGGGTTCGGCGATCGCCCCAGCCTTGACCCAGACATCTGAAACCACCACAGGGGTTGCAGGTAAGTGCTGATGAATAATTGTCAGCCCATTGCTCAACTGAAAGGTATTGGCATTGAACTGAACTTGATTTTGTAGTTCTGGTAGTTTCGACACTGGTTAGCTACATTCCCCATAATCTAGCTAGATCATAACTCCTAACAGAATCGATCTTTGATGAAGTTTTTCAGGGAAGCGATCTAGTATCCGCCGCAAATGTCTCGAACTTCAACTCCGAACTTCTAATTGCGAACTCCGAACTCGAAGGATAGCCTACCGCCGCGCCGTTTTACCTTAGTTTATGACCTGGCATTCCAGGGTGGGAATTGGCTGCCTCTGTTTCCATTTCCGAGTCAAAGCACGGTATACTTCCACAAAAACTCTTGCTATTCCCTCATAAATCAAGCATAGATCAATAAACTTGTTAGGTAGTCACCAACGCGGTAGCAGTACTTCTATCTATGATAGTAAGTTTTTCAGATTTAGCAAGGGGGATTTTTTTAGAGAATCAATACGGGAATCCATAAAGTAATAGGATGAGAAGAATTATTGTTCTATCTGTCTGGTAAATATAGTGGATTTAAAGCAGGTAATCATTGCCTATAAAGCAGGACATCAAACGAGTAAGGAATGGGCAGAGAAATGTGCTCGGGAATTGGAGGCTCGTCAATGTCAGGTCATGATGGGACCTAGTGGCATCAAAGATAATCCTTATCCAGTTTTCTTGGCTTCTTCAACTTGCAAAATCGATTTAGCCGTGGTTTTGGGAGGGGATGGGACGATTCTCGCGGCGGCTAGACAATTAGCGCCTGAAGGAATACCTATTTTAGCGGTAAATGTGGGGGGTCATTTGGGCTTTTTGACAGAACCCTTTGAATTATTCCAAAATACTGAGGCAACCTGGGATCGACTGCAATCAGACCACTATGCCGTCCAGAAGCGGATGATGCTCCAAGCTCAAGTATGTGAAGGTGAGCGGCATAATCTCAAACCTGTCAGTGAGACTTTTTATTGCTTGAATGAAATGTGTATCAAGCCCGCCAGCATTGATCGCATGCCTACTTCAGTTTTGGAATTGGAGGCGGATGGACAACTCGTCGATCAATACAGTGGCGATGGATTACTGGTTGCCACCCCTACGGGTTCTACAGGCTATACTGTATCTGCTAATGGGCCGATCTTACATCCTGGGATGTGGGCGATCGCCATTACCCCTATTTGTCCTCTCAGTCTCTCTGGTCGTCCTTTAGTTTTGGCACCTGGCACCATAGTTAGTGTTTGTCCTTTGCGGGATTATGAGGTTAATACTAAACTTTGGACTGATGGCTCCTTGGGGGCGACGATCTGGCCTGGTCAACGAGTGGTAATTAAAATGGCTAATGCTCAAGCTCACTTTATTATCTTGCGGGAGAGTTATTCTTTTTACGAAACCCTGAGAGAAAAGCTACAGTGGGCAGGAACCATAGTTCATTATGAAAATAAAGACGAAAGTAAATTGGCTTGAAATGCTGCTGGAAATATGGCTTAAAATGCGTCTTAAAATGCGGCTAAAACAAATCTTGCTCATTGTTTTAGCCCTAGTTACGACTGGCTTAATTCTAGTTACAAATGCTTTACCTGGGCTGACCCAAAATAACTATGGCCCTAGGGCGATCGAAGATCTGCCAATTCAAAGTAATCCGCAGGTGCTCAAAGCCCCAGTGGTCATTGATGGTCGAGAGGTTATTTCAGTCGGTAAAATTGGCAATACCCCCGCTGGAGAGAGAGTTTCTTTGATTCGGGATGAACTTCTCAAGGCAATTCGCGATGATGTAGTTCCCAAGGTAATCATTGAACAGCAAGGGGGACTACCAGTACTGTATTTGGTTTATCCTCAATCTGCTTCAGGTTCACCCGAGGATTCTGTTGAAGAACGACGCTATTTATTTACCGTCACCCAGGAAGATACCATTGGCCGCAAGTCCAATCGGGAAACTGCTGAAGATTTTAAAACCGAAATAGAACAGGCAATGGCGATCGCCAGAAAAGAAAGAAGTCCAGCTTATCTTAAGCGCCAGGGAATTATTACCGCAGGTCTATTCCTATTTGGTTTACTCACTACTAGACTTTTAAGCCAGCTCCAAACTTACCCCCTAAGAAGAGCAATTCAAAGAGTCATTCCAGGATTACCCAGCAACACAAGTTCCCAACCATCTAACCTCACCACTCTGTTTCGGGTAAAGCTAGGTTTAGCCCAGTTTCTCCTGTGGGTAACAATTACCCTGATTACTTTTCGTCTATTTCCTGCTACCCGACACTGGTTATATTTTCTTTTCAACTTAATCGCTAGTTCTTTTGCCCTATCAATCTTTAACCTGGGAGGAAAAGACTTTTCAGTCATTAATTTGCTGATTCTGATTGGCTTAATTGTGGGTTCAATTTTTCTCAGCACTTATCTCGCCAATTTGTTGCGGACTAACGTGCTAGAAGCCACGAGGATGACCAGAGGTTCCCAGGAAATTATTTCCATCATTACTAAATACGGTTTGATTGCTTTCAGTACCATGGTGCTACTCCAGGCTAATGGAATTAATCTCAGTTCCTTAGCCCTCATTGGTAGTGCACTGGGGGTGGGAATTGGATTTGGGTTTCAAGACATTGCCCGCAATTTTGCTAGCGGCATTGTTTTATTGTTTGAGCGCTCAATTCAAGTTGGAGACTTCATTCAGGTAGGAGAACATTTGGGAGTCGTTGAGGAAGTTAGAACTCGCAGTATTATTCTCAAAACCCTAGACCGTATTTCGATTATTGTTCCTAATTCCCGTTTGCTGAGCGATGAAGTAATCAACTGGAACCACCGCCACAGCGTTGTTCGTCTTCATCTACCCATCGGCGTAGCCTATGGTTCCGATGTCAAAAGGGTTAAAGCTGCACTGTTGCAGGCAGCATCAGAACACCTGGAAGTGTTGCACAATCCTGCTCCTCAAGTGTTTTTCACTGGTTTTGGCGATAGTTCTCTAGATTTTGAGCTACTGATCTGGACATCTGATCCTAGTCGTCAGGCACCTTTGATGAGCGATTTATGTTTTCGGATTGAAGAAATTTTTCAAGAACAGCAGATTGATATTCCTTTTCCCCAACGAGACATCAACTTCAAGGGGGGAGAAATGCCTATTAAGCTACCGCCTCAGCTAGAAGGACATTTGCTCTACTTGTTAAAAGGGTTAATTGCCCAACAATCTAACGGCAAAGATATTAACAGCAAAAATACTCAAGACACAAAATAAGGGGTTAACTTTTTTTAACTTATAGCATCAGATTCAGCGGCAGAGATACTTTCCTTTTCCGCTTGAGCCGTAGTTTTTTGCTCACTTTTTTGCTCACTACTTGCTTCAATTTGAGCATTCATACTGATAGATTTCTCAATATTGGCTGCTTCTTTTTTAAACTCATTTTCAAATTCTTTGGATGCATCCTGGAAACTACGAAGAGTTTTGGCAACGCTGCGACCAATCTCTGGTAGTTTTTTGGGACCAAATACTAGCAAGGCTACAATTGTAATCAGAGCCATTTCTGGTAAACCAATGCCAAAAATGTTCATAATCTTGATTTCCTATAGTTTGTTAGGTTAAATAATAGCTCAATCCCCAAATAGCTGAAGATCGAGCTGCGATACTAGCTAATTCAATAATTAACAAAAGGGAGGGGTGGGTTCTAACGACTTAAAGTTCCCCAATCCACATCGATTCCTTCAAGAATTAAGGAAGAATTATAAAGTTGCAGAATAATCAACAGGAATACTAGAAACAGAGCCATAAATACTCCCATCAACACAGTAGTACCCCAACCAGGAGCAACCTTACCATATTCAGAATTTAATGGCTTGAGAATATCTCCCAAACGAGTTTGTTGCGACATAAGTCAAATAGTTATGTAATATCGGTTTTATTCGTAATCTTCTGTAATATTATAGAGTAATAGTCATCATAAATATTATTTACTTATGGAACCCGCCGTATTTTTAGGTGTCAGTCTTGGAACTGTTTTAGTTGCCATCACTGGGTATTCGATTTACACAGCTTTTGGCCCTCCTTCTGCCGATTTGGGCGATCCTTTTGAAGATCACGAAGATTAGGCTGAATACGCTGAATATTTGAAAAGTTGGGGGAGAGCCTAGTTGGTTTTTTCCCCAATCTCCACTGTCTCAACCTGTCTAGGATTAGATTATCCTGTCTACAATGCTCCTGCTGCGGTTTGGTCGATAATACTCCCGTCGCTGAGGTGAGCAGTGAGATTAATTGCTTGTAGCACTGGCTTTCCTGCTGCCCCTTGA
>JBJOPG010000029.1:0-33564 GCA_046050865.1 Cyanobacteriota bacterium | reverse complement strand
CCGCTGCTTGAGTTTCCAGAATAGTTTCAATTTGGCTGGGAATATGGCGTAAGCCTTCCATGATTGATGCAATTTGACTATTGGGAATAGACTGACGACGATAGGCTAAGTCTAAAGAGAGAAAATAAAAGCCCATGGTCTGAGCGACAAAAGTTTTAGTGGCAGCCACACCGATTTCAATGCCTGCATGGGTGTCAATAATGCGATCGCAGATCTGGGCAATACTACTTTCAGCGCGGTTGGTAATTGCCAGTAATTTCGCCTGGAATTTGGGTGCCAAATCTATCCTTCTGGCTCTTTCCGCTTCTAAAGCGGCAATGGTATCAGCGGTTTCCCCCGATTGGGTAACACCGATAGTTAGGGTGTTAGCAATGATTGGTTTGGGGGCGTAGCGAAACTCCGAAGCATAATCTACAGTAGTGGGAATTCCCGCAACTTGTTCCAGCAAATATTTACCAATCAAGGCAGCGTGCCAACTAGTACCACAGGCGAGAATTTGAATATGCTCTAGATTATCTGTCAGATTGGGAGTTAAACCAAGATTGACAGGACTGAAATCAGGATTTTCTTCAGCATGCCAGTTCGGATTGAGATAAGTATCTAGACTAGTGCGTACCACCGCTGGCTGCTCATAAATTTCCTTGAGCATATAGTGACGGAAACCCTGTTTTTCAACCTGGATGGGATTCCAATCTAGGGTGCGGGGGAAGCGAGACATTCTTGTCCCCTGAAAGTCATAGATTTCTACTCCTAAGGGAGTCAGTCTTGCCATCTCACCATTTTCGAGATTGAGGATGGTGCGGGTGTGGGGCAATACCGCTGTCATATCAGAAGCGCAAAAGAACTCTCCTTGTCCAAAACCCAATACCAGGGGAGCTTGTTGGCGGGCAACAATTAATTCATAGGGACTGTCAGCATGAACCACAGCGATCGCAAATGCCCCCTCTAGTCGAGAGATGGTTTTTTGGATCGCCTCCATGAGAGAATCAGAGTTAAGTAAAAATTGCGTAATTAGATGGGGAATGACTTCAGTATCAGTTTCTGAGCGAAATTCTATACCCTTGCTAATTAATTCTTCTTTTAACTCTAGATAGTTTTCAATAATACCGTTTTGCACCACTGCCAAAGTGCGATCGGTATTGAGATGAGGATGGGCATTATGCTCTTCTGGTTTACCATGGGTTGCCCAGCGGGTATGTCCAATGCCCATTTGGGCATGATTGACGGTGTGTTCTAATTTTGCTCGGAGGTTGAATAATTTGCCCTTGGCTTTCACGCAATTGACTTGACCCTCTTCCACAGTAGCAATGCCCGCCGAGTCATAGCCTCGATACTCTAATCTCTCTAAACCAGCTACTAGGATATCTGTGGCTGCTTGAGTACCAATGTAACCAACAATTCCGCACATATTAAAACTATATTGCTACAACAATTTGATTTATCGCCTTAAGTGTATATCAATAAATCAGGATCATGTCTAGCAATTAACGAGAAATTAACTGGAAATTAAAGACGAATTAACTAGAAATTATCTGATTCAGGTAAAGCACCAGAGCCATTTTTATTCAAAAATAAATTACCCGCTGCATCATTTTGATATACGCAGTCAATTTTGGGTTTACCCTCTAGAGCGCCAATAAAGCCAAAAGTATTCATCCGTCGTTTACAATCCCGCACCTGGTCTGAGCTGACTAGATTTTGCTGTTCTAAAATTGACCAATTGGTTCGCCTTAACACGCATCCAGGCTGCATTTGAGGCTGAGTTAAATAGACACTAAAGGGATTTAAAGTCAAAAAGATCCGCATATCCGTCACGATCGCACTGGCACCAAATTGTTGGCAGACTTCAGGGTTCGGTGCTTTACGGTCAATTTGGAGACTAGAATCAACAGTGGCAAGATTATCGGAACCGTTGGCTACATTTAAAGACAGTCCGATCACGATGCCCACTACAAAAACACTGGCAATAATGGCGATTTTAGCCACATCCAGGGGGCTTTTCTTGTCAAGAGGATTGGGTTTGGAGCGAAAGTTTTCTGGTTGATCGTAGCGGTCTCGACCATTGCGATCATTGCGATAATTACCGTTTGGGTTACGATTTCTACGAGCCATAGGTGATTACTAATTACTAAAATTACTAGAACTACTAAAAAATAAAAGACTAATTAAGATATTGAATGATATTTAGGCAATGCTGATTAGGGATACATCATTATATTGTGATCAAGATCAAAAACTGCCATGAGCGATCGCCAATTCACCCCCCAGCTTACTGAAGACGGTTCCTACACATTTTTCTCCCAGGAGTTTCAAGAAACTTTTCATTCATCTTTCGGCGCGAAGCAAGAAGCAGAAGTAAGATATATTGAACCCTGTCAACTTCAACAGTTGGCAACTAGACAATCTAGCATTCGTATTTTAGATGTGTGTTATGGACTGGGTTACAATAGCGCTGCGGCATTGGAAGCAATTTGGTCGGTTAACCCCCGCTGTCAGGTGGAGTTAATCGCTTTAGAAATAGCCGCTGATGTTCCCCGACAAGCAATCCAACACAATCTCTTGGGGCAATGGCAATTTTCTGTCGCCAATATGCTAGCAGAATTAGCCAATAAATCTAAAGTTTCCCAAGATCTGTTCTCCGCTCAACTACTATTGGGAGATGCTCGACAAACCATAACATCCCTGGTACAACAGAATTGGCAAGCCGATGCCATTTTTCTCGATCCGTTTTCTCCTCCTAAATGTCCTCAACTGTGGACGGTGGAGTTTGTTAACTTATTAAGTCAATGTCTCGGCCCTCAAGGAAGACTGGCAACTTATTCTGCCTCGGCGGCAGTGCGTACAGCATTATTGACTGCGGGCTTGAATATTGGGTCGATCACTGGAGCCGGTCGAAAGTCTCCTGGTACCATTGCGGCTTTTAAGTATAAAAACTTACCACCGTTGTCCTTAATGGAGCAAGAACATCTCCAAACTCGTGCGGCAATTCCCTATCGCGATCGCTCTTTGGAAAATTCACCCGAGGAAATTATTGCTCGTCGTCAGCAGGAACAACAAAAAAGCGATTGCGAAGCCACATCTCAGTGGCGTAAACGGTGGTTAAGGTCAAAAATTTAGCCCCTAAGATTCCGTGAATTTGAGGAATTATTAACTTTAAAGTGTTTTTATTAAGGAAAATTAAGGGGTAGACTCCGTATTATGCCTGATCCCAAATAGTGGATTTATCTCCATAATATTTATCGATAAGATCACTAAACAAGATCCCTAAAACAAATTTTGGTTTAATTTTGTCGTTGATCATAGAAATATAAGCTACGCTGAAGTTTAGTTGCTTGAGCATTATCTAAAAATCTGTGGATCAACGATCTTAGTTTTAGCTAGATCAAATTAAAAATTTTCCATAACTAAAGAAAATAATGAACAAAGTTGGCGAGTGTCTTGTGGCTACCCAAACCAATACTTTTCTGAGCACCTACCCTGATTTGCCGACCGCCAAAATTCTCATTGTCGATGACAATCCTCTTAGTCGCATGACTGCCCTAGATCTTTTACTGCTAGATGGTTATGAGGTGATTGAAGCAGACAATGCAGCTTTTGTTTTAAATCACATTGTTGAGCAGCAGCCAGATTTGATTTTGCTCAATGCCAGACTGCGGCAGTTGGACAGTTTTACTCTGTGCCGCCAACTCAAAGAAAATTATCGCACCAGTAATATCCCTGTGGTCTTCACCACTTTAACCAACAACCGGGATGAACGTATCAAAGCTATGGAAGCAGGGGGGAGTGATGTGCTACTCAAGCCCCTCAATCGGATTGAACTATCTACTAGAGTCAAATCTTTAATTGACCAGAAACGGATCAATGATGGCTTGAACCAAACAGAACAAGTCTTATTTACCATTGCCAGAGCCTTCGATAAACGTTCTGTTACTAAGGGTGGTATTGTTCGCGTGGCTGCCTTAGTAAAATCTTTTGGAGAGTACCTTGGTTTAAGTGGGCACGAGCTGGATGATTTAACTTTTGCTGCTCATTTGCATGATATTGGCACCATTGTGATTCCCGATGCAGTAATGCTGAAAATAGGAGAGCTAACCACAGAAGAAAAAGAACTGATCAGACAACATGTGCTGATTGGGGAAGAAATTTGTCAACCGTTGCGTAATCGTAGTGGAGTTTTACCCATAGTGCGCCACCATCATGAACGCTGGGATGGTACGGGGTATCCTGATGGTTTAGCGGCAGACGAAATTCCCTATCTAGCCCAGATCTTTCAGGTAATTGATATTTATGATGCCTTGACGAGCGATCGCCCCCATAAACGAGCTTATAGCCCGGAAGAAGCTTTGGAAATTATGCTGGAAGAAACCAGCAAGGGTTGGCGTAATCCTGAACTAATCGAGCAGTTCACTCTATTTATTCGTGCCCAAGAACAGTAAATTTTAAGCCCTAAGCTTAGAGACAATGACCTAATCCCACCTGTTCAACTATGGTGTGGTTAGGTCTTTTTTTAGTGGGCGTTGCTGAATCGAGATATGAACTTGAAAACTAAAAATTTCAATTACACTCTTAAAAAGCTAATAGCTAATAGCTGATAGCTGATAGCTGATAGCTAAAAACGATATCATCATCAATTCATGTTTTAAATCAGCAACGCCTTTTTAGTGTTCTTCGTCATAGAATTTGGTCAAAAAGATACGTGATGGCAGATAATAAAAGGCGGGGATTCTGATTTAACCGAAATAATTACCCATCAGCTATGGCTAAAACTAAACGTAAAACCTTCTTATTGGATTTTGAAAAGCCTCTAAGCGAGCTAGAGTCGAGAATCGAACAGATCAAGACCCTGGCAGAAGAAAACCAGGTGGACGTTTCTACTGAAATATTCCAGTTGGAAGTTCGAGCGGGAGAATTGCGGCAAGAAATATTTAGCACCCTGACTCCAGGTCAAAGACTCCAGTTAGCTCGTCATCCTCGTCGCCCCAGTACCCTAGATTACATTCAAGCGATTAGTGATGAGTGGCTAGAACTCCACGGCGATCGCGGTGGTTATGATGACCCTGCCCTGGTAGGAGGCGTAGCTCGCATCGATGGTCGTCCTGTGGTAGTAGTGGGACATCAAAAAGGTCGAGATACCAAAGATAATGTGGCTCGTAACTTCGGGATGGCTTTTCCTGGGGGCTATCGCAAAGCCTTTAGATTGATGCAACACGCCAATCGCTTTGGGATGCCCATTTTGACTTTTATCGATACCCCAGGAGCCTGGTCAGGGGTAGAAGCCGAAAAGCTGGGTCAGGGAGAAGCGATCGCTTATAATCTGCGGGCGATGTTTGGGTTTGAAGTCCCAATTATCTGTACCGTGATTGGGGAAGGTGGTTCTGGTGGTGCTCTGGGAATTGGGGTAGCAGATCGTCTCTTGATGCTCGAACATTCCGTCTATACCGTCGCTAGTCCCGAAGCCTGTGCCGCGATTCTCTGGAAGGATGCGCAAAAATCAGACCGCGCTGCCGCCGCTCTCAAAATCACTTCTGGGGACTTACAAGAGTTAGGCTTGATTGATGAGATTGTTCCTGAGCCTAGCAACGGCGCTCATGCGAATCCGATTGAAGCCGCCGCTAAACTTAAAGAAGTTATTTGGCGCAACTTAGAGCAGTTAAGTCAGCTATCTCCTCAGCAAAGACAACAATTGCGCTACGAAAAGTTTCGCCAGATGGGTCGTTTTGATATTGCTGTCAATTAACTGAGTTTTCATTATATTTCCACTATATAAATTTCAACTATATTTTCAACTCCCAAGTCAATGGGGAAACCCCCAATCTTTACTCCTTAGACAGATGTATATTTGAGGGTGCTATAATGCAAAAGCAACATTTTGTTACACAAATTCTCATGTAGCATTGGTCAACAATCTACTAGTTTGCTTTCGACTCTACTGGCAATAGAGTATTACGCCAAAAGTGTTCCATGACGATCAAACAAGTCAGAAAACACTTACAGTATTTTATATTTAGCATCCTCAGTAGCAATCAACATCTAGCCACGTAACTACTTGCGGTCAAAGGGCTGTCCCCCGAATGCATTCGGGCGGTCGCGTTTTGGGTCAGAAGATTCTGTCCCAAAAGCCGACCGAGGCTTGTACGCCCCGTCAATATAGCAATTTATCTAGGAAACATATACTCAGATATTTGAAAAGATATTCTCAATTGTTTTCTCAATTGCACCTGCTATGTTGAATTTTTATATTTATTGAGTTGGGCAGAAATCATCTTAAAACCATATTATGAATCCACCCTCACATCAACTAAAAGCGATCGTCACAGGGGCAAGTAGTGGTATTGGCAGGGCAACAGCTTTGACCTTTGCCCAAGCGGGAATTGAGGTTGCATTAGTCAGTCGTTCTGAAGCTAAACTGCAAGCTCTCGCCTCTGATATCGAGTCAAAAACTCAAACCAGCGCTAAGGCTTATGCCCTAGATCTAGCCAAAGTTGATCTGGTTGCCCAACAAATTGCCGCCATTTGTAGCTCCTTTGGCCCCATTGACATCCTCGTCAATAATGCCGGCATGGGCTACACCAATACTCTGGAGCAGACAACTCTAGCGGATTGGCAAAAAGTACTTGAGCTTAACCTCACTAGCGTTTTTCAATGCGTCCAAGGGGTTTTACCCCAGATGCGCGATCGCGCTTCCGGAACTATTGTGAATGTTGCTTCCATTGCCGCATCCCAAGCTTTTCCTGAGTGGGGGGCTTATAGTGTCAGCAAGGCAGGGTTGGTCGCTTTAAGCAGGGCGCTGTCTGTCGAGGAGAGGAGTAATGGAATTCGTACCATCACAATTTCTCCTGGTTCGGTAAATACTCCTATTTGGGATACAGATACCGTTCAGGCAGATTTTAACCGTTCAGCAATGCTGACGCCGGAAATCGTTGCCCAATCTATACTCCATGCAGTCTTACTACCCACTCAAGGGATAGTAGAAGAGATGATCATTATGCCCAGTGGAGGGGCTTTATAAGCAAAAACATCTCATTTAACATCCGTTCAACATTTCACAGCAAAAGGAATTAAGTTTTACTTACATTTATACATTATGACAACAGTTTCTTCTAACGGTTCTAGTCGTTCTGAATCATTCGGCAATAATGCTAACCCGCTCAAATCTAGTTTGTTAGAGCAAGTTACCAGTAGACCAGATCGTAATACCCATAACGGACAAGCTGCCCAAATCAAAGCGACTTCCGAAGCTGCCAAAGAGCAAATGATGGCGGCTGTTTACACCATGTTGGAGTCTGTGGGGGAAGACCCAGAGCGAGAAGGATTACTCAAGACCCCTAAAAGAGTTGCCGAAGCCATGGAGTTTTTGACCAGTGGCTACAATCAATCCCTCGATGATTTGGTGAATGGAGCGATTTTTGATGAAGGACATAATGAAATGGTGCTAGTTAGAGACATTAATTTCTTTAGTCTGTGTGAACATCATATGTTGCCTTTTATGGGCAGAGCTCATGTGGCATATATTCCCAACCAGAAAGTTGTGGGCTTGAGCAAGCTAGCTCGGATCGTGGAAATGTACGCCCGCCGTCTCCAGGTGCAGGAACGTCTGACCCGCCAAATTGCCGAAGCAGTGCAGGAAATTCTTGATCCACAAGGTGTTGCGGTAGTGATGGAAGCTTCTCATATGTGCATGTCGATGCGGGGCGTACAAAAGCCTGGCTCTTGGACAGTTACCAGTGCCATGATTGGTGCCTTTCAAGATGAGCAGAAGACTCGTGAAGAGTTCCTCAATCTGATTCGTCATCAGCCCAATTTCGGTTAGATACCCCGTAGGGGCGAACGGCTGTTCGCCCATGTCATTGGATTCGCCCCTACAGAGTTAAATGTTAATTAATTCCTCAACGACTTTATTTAAGCCAACGGAATTAGAAGCTTTACACAAAATGCGATCGCCTGGACGGATCAGTTGCTTGAGTTTACTGGTCAGAGCTGCGCGATCGCTAAAGCATGCCGTTTCAATTCCTGCCGCCCCCTGAATCATTTCTTTGGTTGCCGCCTCGTCTGCCAACACCATCAGTAGATCTAGGTTTAATTCCTGGGCTTTTGCCCCCACTTGTCGATGGAGCTGAGGAGAATGCTCTCCTAATTCCTTCATGGTTCCTAATACCGCAATGTGTCTTGTGCCTGGAGTTTCCTTGAGCATCTGTAGCGCCGCCAGCATCGACTCTAGACCCGCATTATAGGTTTCATCAAGCACTACCACATCATCGGGTAGATCATAACGACGCGATCGCCCTTGAGGTAATTGAACCTGTAACCCGGCAATTAGATGAGCCAAATCAATCCCTAAGTTTTGGGCAATGGCGATCGCTGCCAGATAATTACTGCCATTATGTTCTCCCGGTAGGGGTAAAAGAAAATCTTGTCCGGCTACGGTAATTTTGTCACCGTTAATTTCCCCTTGAACATCACCCCCAGTTAAGCCATAGGTGATGGTTTTTCCTTGCCAAACTTGGTTAGCAGTTTCGATTAACAGAGGATTATCGTAATTTAAAATTGCGGTGCTGGTGGCGGGCATCCTTGCCAAAAGTTCACATTTCGCCTGGGCGATCGCTTCCCTTGAACCTAAACGACCAATATGAGCTGTCCCTACATTGGTAATCAGGCCAATCGTCGGACGAGCGATATCCGTTAACAGGGCGATTTCGCCCAAGCCTCGCATTGCCATCTCAATTACTGCGTAGCTATGTTCTTCGGTAATTTGCAAGAGCGTTTTCGGTACCCCAATTTCATTATTAAAGTTGCCTTCCGTTTTGAGTACTTTTCCTTGAGTTCCTAAGACAGCGGCAATCAATTCCTTGGTACTGGTTTTGCCGACCGAACCCGTAACTCCAATCACGGGAATCTCAAAGCGATCGCGCCACCACTGAGCAATGCGTTGGTATGCTTCTAGGGTATCTTGAACAATAAATTGAGGAACTGTTAGGGATTCTATGTGACGTTGCACAATTACAGCGATCGCTCCTCCCTTTACTGCTTCCTCAACAAAGTTGTGTCCATCAAAATTCTCTCCCACCAAAGCGATAAAAAGTTCTTGGGGCTTAACGATTCTAGTATCTGTGGCGATGCCCAAGATCGCTAAATCTGGAGCTGAGTCAGTAATCTGTAAGAGATTGTCCTCAAGAATTGTGTTGAGTTCCGCCAGAGAAAAATAGAGAGGCATATTGTAGATTTGATGATAAATTAGCTCTTTTATAGCTTAAAACCACTTCAAAAACTTTTAAAAACTAAAAGTAGTTCTTACCGTGCCAATTACTAAATCTTCCAAATCTACAGTATTGCTATCAGGCTCTGTAATCCAGATTACTCCAGGGGTAATGGCAATATTATTATTGACCTGATATTGATAAAAAGCTTCCAGATGTAACCCGCGATCTTGATCTTCCCCTAGACTGTCGCTACTGGAACTGGTCACAGTGGGTTCGCTCCCCAAGATAATCCCCCCTAAATTCCCCTCTTTCCCTAAGTCGGGGATTGCTAAAGTTGCCGCCCAATTCCAAATATTCTGCGTACCCCGATCAATTTGTTGGTTCAAGGTATTTAGACTGCTGACTTTACTTAATCCACCCCAACCACCAAGAATCAGGCGATCGCTAATTGTCCAGGATAGTTCTAAACCATAGGAATTACTAACGGTAGGTACTTTGGTGCCAAATAATGCCTCGGTTTGGGATTGAACATTGGAGCGACTGGTTCCTGTGGCGGTATCGCTTTGATTGTAGCTATGAATATAAGTTGCCGCTAGACTAAGATTTTTCAACGGTTCTAGGGTGATCTGTCCTAGAGCACTGTAAGGGCCATTAAATAAACCGTTGCCAGTCGTGGGTTGATTAGCAGCGGAGGCGACATAACCAGCACTAATCTGGACTGGATCGATGGGACGGTAATTAACCCCTAATCCCGCATCTGCTGGAGGATAGTAAAGGGGATTTCTGGTACCAAAAGTGGAAACAGCCCCTGAACCGCCATCCCCATCTAAAAAGTTGACCGTGGGAGCAATATCATCCGCATCTACTCCTGCGGTACCGACAATAAAATTCAGGCGATCGCCTAAACCAAAAGAATAATGCAAATCCTCCAAACGAAAATCATCACCATCGGGTTCCGCAAAAGCTAACTCCCCCTGAAAAGTACCCAGCTCAGGGGCAAAACCGGCAAAGTCACCCCGCGATAATCTGGTAAACAATAAGTCTTTTCCCTGAAAACTGGTTTTAAAATCCAATCTTAAACGACTACCTAAAATTGTGTTAGGGCGATTATTGTCACTGCTAGCCAACACACCACCTAAACCCAAAACCGCTTCTCCCTGGAGTTTGCTGGTGGCAGAAAACTGTGTCGCTTCTAAATCTAGTAGTCTAGCTTGAGAGCCATCTGTGCGACCTTGAAGAATAGCTAATTCTGACTGAAACTCCTGCATCAACCGCAAAACCGTATCGATATCCGTTTGAGGTACATCTTTAGTGCGAGTAATTATTTTCTCAATATTATTCAAACAGGAGTTCAGCCCCGCAGCAAATTCAGCACGGGAAAGCGTTTGCTCGCCACGAAAAGTTTTGACTAAACCTTGACCATTAGACCGCTCCTTAAATCCGCTGATGCAACCATAGCGTTCAATTAAATTCTTTAGAGCTTGATAAGACCAATCTGTTGGTTGAATATCTATTATTTCTTCGATAGTGCTAGTCTGACTAATCAAATTGTGAGGAGGATCTGTTGGAGAGTTAGAGAGATCTAAATAATCCAAATAATCAACAAAATTTTCTTGACGATTATTGAGCTTTAAGTTGTTTTTATTTTGCCCATTAAAGATGTCACCTTCATTCTTTGGCTCGGCGATCGCTTGCCCATTTCCTGACAACAACCAGAAAGCACCGACAGCTATTGCTACTTTATAAAGTAGATTTTTATTTATTCTCACTATTAACATTGCCCTCAATCCTCGTTCACACCAAAAATTGCCACCTAGTTCTTTCAACTAGCTAAGTGTGCGTTGCAGTTAAAGGCTAAATCAATAGCTGTATTCCTAAAAAACGCGATGGTTTACTTAACTAATTCTTAAGAACTTTGAACACAATTAAATATTTCCCTATCTTGGCATTGTTCAAAGTTAATTGCTATAGAGAAAACATGTAAATTGATCATTGTCAATCATCTATTCACGATTAAAGTAGGTAGACAATTGTTATTATGAACAAATATTTAGAAAATGTATTAGTTTGTATTATTTGTCTTGATTCTACATTTAAGCAATTAGTTGTTAACTATTGATCATAATAAGCGGCGTACTTGTTGCTAAGATGATTATTCACCGTTGATTGATTACTGTTCATTGTTCAAACTGGCGTGGAAATAACTTTTTTGGGTACTAGTTCTGGGGTACCAACGCGATCGCGAAATGTCTCAAGTGTAGCTTTACGGCTGACTCAACGGGGCGAAATATGGCTATTTGACTGCGGGGAAGGGACACAACATCAACTTCAGCGTAGCGACCTCAAAAGTTCTCAGATCCGCCGCATTTTTGTTACCCATATGCATGGCGACCACACCTTTGGCTTAATGGGTTTGATTGCTAGCTGTGGCTTGGCGGGTACCGGTCAACCCATCGATGTTTATGGCCCTGAAGGGTTAAAAGAATATCTCCAGATTACGGCTAAGTATTCCTATTTGAATTTTGGCGATCGCCTGAGGATTCATACCGTAAAAACAGGTTTAGTCTATGAAGATGATGAATTTGTCGTTAGCTGTCAGTTATTAAAACATCGAGTTCCTGCCCATGGTTATCGCGTAGCGGAAAAAGACCGCCCTGGCATATTTAACCTAGAAAAAGCCCAGTCCTTGGGTATTCCTCCTGGCCCCGTATATGGCAAGTTAAAACAAGGACAAGTGGTTACTCTAGAGGATGGTCGGCAAATAAACGGCAAAGATTTATGTGGTCAACCAGAGGTGGGAAGGAAATTTGTCTATTGTACCGATACGGTATTTTGTGATGGAGCGGTGGAATTAGCTCAGGATGCAGATGTTTTGATTCATGAGGCGACTTTTGCCCATCAAGATGCCCAGATGGCGTTTGAGAAGATGCACTCCACCACTACTATGGCAGCCCAGGTAGCTTTACTCGCAGGAGTTAAGCAGTTAATCATGACTCACTTTAGTCCTCGCTATGCCCCAGGCAATCCTATTCAGCTTGATGACCTTAAGCAAGAAGCTAGAGCAATTTTTCCCCAAACAAAACTAGCTTATGACTTTTACTCCTATGAAATACCGCGACGGAGAGAGGAGAAAAAGCAAAAGACAGTGGCGGTCAGCAAATAGATAGAGCAACGCCCAGTTAATTAATGATGGATGAGCAAACTTTGAGTAACGAGTAACGAGTAACGAGTAATGAGTAACGAGTAACGAGTTTTTACCTACTACCCACTACCTACTACCTACTACCTGCTACCTACTACCTGCTACCTACTACATGTCCTGTTGATACTCTTCCAGTAAATCTACCAGATTCACTTGGCACTGCATTGGTAATAATTGACTCAAAGGCAATTCTGTCTGACCGCCACCCAATTTGACAGGAATATCTCGGAGGACTGCCGTGACAGCATCCTCCGTCAAAGCATCAGCTTCCAGAAGAGGATAGATTTTCTCTGCCACAGTGGTATGTAGATGAGCATCGTTTAGATAAAGATGCCATTTCGCAACATCAATATAAATACTTTCACCAATTTTTGCTGCTAATGCTTCGATGTCTGGGGTAGTAGCCATGAGATTAGTATTTGAGATTACTATTGAAGATTGTGATTTGGGTTTTGATTTAAGTTTTGATGGTGGTGTAGTCGGCGATCGCTTTAATATAAATAAAATGTAGGGCGAGGATAGCAAACCAAATACCATTAACCCACAATAGCCAAGACCATTCTGTCGATTTTAAAATATGGAAAAACCATAAGCCAGAGTTGGTGGCGGCATAAATACCAACGTGAATAGCAAAGTTGATTAGGTCATCGAGACGACGATATTCAGGATCGGTTTTGCGATCGGGTTCACGGGGCCAACGAGGAGGCATAAATAATAACTAAGGAGAGAAGTATGGATATTTCGAGATATTTTTATTGTATCTGCTTAGTTGCTTTTTCCGTCAGCAAAATAATCTCCCGATTTCCCCCCTTTCTTACTTAAAAGCCGAATTTCTGAGATCTCCATCGATTTTTCCAGGGCTTTTGCCATGTCGTAGAGAGTTAGTGCTGCCACAGATACTGCCGTTAAAGCCTCCATTTCCACTCCTGTTTCTGCCTTAATCGCTACGGTGGCTTGAATTTCATATCCAGGTAAGGCGGCGTTCGGGGTAATTTCCACCGCTATTTTATGAATGGGCAAGGGATGACACATGGGGATGAGGTTCGCCGTCTGTTTTGCTGCCATAATCCCCGCTATTTTTGCTGTTCCCAGCACATCGCCCTTAGGAGCATTTCCTGCCTCGATCGCCGCTAAAGTCTCTGATGACATCAGCACTTTGCCCACGGCGATCGCCTCTCGACGAGTGGTTATTTTCTCTGAAACATCCACCATTTGCGCTTCTCCGCGATCGTTTAGATGCGATAGAGAATTTAATTGATCTTTTTCTTGCATTGCTTTACCTCGTTCTGCTACTATTGAACACTGTTGGGCAACGGAAGTAAAACACTTTAGCTCAGTTAGGGCGAGTAGCTCAGTGGATTAGAGCATTTGGCTACGAACCAAAAGGTCAGGGGTTCAAATCCCTTCTCGCTCATTACAGCCGTTTAAGTTGAATAATCTACGTTTTTGATTAGTTAGTTCTTAGCTATTAGCTGTCAGCTATTAGCTATTAGCCTTTTTAAATTTAACTATTGTGGTCAACTTAATGGCAATTCCCTATCACCCCAAGCATTTAACTGTTCAACCGAACCTGACATAGCACCTAAAAACCCAAGTCTGCTTTGGCAATCTCGGCAGCGGCATAGACCTCTTCGTTGGGCATTTCTTCCCAGTCGGTGCAGCCAATTTCTCGATAAAACTGAGCATCATAGGCGCGAGTCCTCACCACCACAGGCATTGGCACCGCATGACCCAGTATTAAAGCTTGCTGTTTAGAATCCAGTTTAGCGAGGACAGATTTTAAGTTTGCCCCTCCAGAGACCCCGGTAAAGATCGCCTCGATATCTTTTTCATCATTAAGTAGACAAGTAACGCGAGTCCCAATCTGGGACATAACTTCATTATCGATTCCCGATGGACGTTGATCTACCACTAGCAGGGTGACAAAGTATTTCCGCATTTCCCTGGCGATCGTGCCAAAGATAGTTTGATGGACGACACTAGAATCTAAGAAACGGTGGGCTTCTTCAATGGTAATTACCAGTTGACGAGGTTTGTCGAGGGGGTTTTTAGTTTGCAGAAAATGATCGGCTTTTTTAACGTAGCTGGCATGAATCCGACGGGTAATCATGTTAGTTGCCAGCATATAGGACAGCATATTGGACTGGGAACCAAATTCAATGATCACATTTTTGCCCCCTGCCAAGTCTTGAATTAGCTGGTCAATATAGTTATGAGGACAGGCGGAGCGAATATATTTCAGGGTATCAAAGCGCATTAATTTCCGCTGTAAGGAGGAAATGGAACCTTGGTGTCCCTGTTTCGCCTCACAGAACATTTTGATGTCCTCATTAGTCATGTTGACTAAGCGCATGATCCAAGACTTGCCGTACTCGTTGTAGAGAATATTGGCGTTGTCCATTGCTGCTTCCGATAAACCCAACTCCGAAGAAACTAGTTTCAAGTCCTCAATTTCAATCTGATCGTAGCTGAGATAAAGTTCCTGAGCATCTCTCACCCCTCGCCGTTTCGTAGATTCTGGGTCGAGAGTGTACATTACTACTTTACCTGGAAATAGCTGGCGCAAACCTTTAACGGTGCTAACCTGCTTGCCTTCCTTCATTGCTTCCCAACCATACTCGGAATGCATATCAAACATCAGATTGACGGCGGCTTCTTTCCGAATTACCCCTGATAGCAGTAAACGAGTCAGGAATGATTTTCCGGTGCCAGACTTACCGAAAATGCCATTGCTGCGCTCCACAAAGCGATCTAGGTCAACACAGACTGGTACATCCATATCCAGAGGTTGACCGACGGAAAAGTTACGCCGAAACGGATCATCCTCCCAACCAAAGACACTCCGAAAGTCATGTTCCGTTGCTTCATAAACCTGGCTAAAGTGAGCAGGAATTGTTTTGACAGGGAGCAATTCCATGTCAGCACTGGTGTTGGGCTGCATTGAACCTAAACTAGTATTAGTATCCCGATCTGGATCGATAGGCAAGGTAGAAAAATCGCTCTTAGTAGCTGTCGGCGTGAACATCAACATCGGAGAAAGTGCCACTGTACCGTAAGTACCGCTTCCTGCTAGAACATCTCGCAAAAAAGTATCGTCAATGGGAGGGGGATTGGCAATAATGCGATCGCTCGAACAGCCAAGGGATACATCTGTCAGCAAGCAAAAGAAACGAGATCTAGTCCCCTGTACTACTAAAAATTTACCAACCCGCATATCTTCCACTGAGACATCTGGATGCAATCTTATTTCTAAACCTTTGGTTAAAGAACCTTGAATGACTGAACCTAATGGGAGTTGCGAGTTCATATGTTGTGTTAATTATGCAGGTGTTTATCCAAGTATTTGAAGATGATATCAGGGGCAGATATTTTTGCTAATATGCAGGATTTTTCTGCTAACTTACGCTTATTCCGCTAATTTTAGCCGATTGATTTTTTTATATCCTATCAAACTTAAAATAAGAAGTTATTATGTCAAGTACTAAGGAACTAATTCTTCCCCAGATGGGCTGTGGAACTTGGGCATGGGGAAATCGTTTGCTGTGGGGTTATGACCCAAGTATGGATGCTCAATTACAAGCAGTGTTTAATCTCTGCGTTAGTAACGGTGTCACTCTTTTTGATACTGGAGACTCCTACGGTACAGGGAAACTGAATGGTCAGAGTGAAAAGTTGTTGGGCAAATTTGAGCAGTCGTATCAAGGAATAAATAAAGAGCAAATTTGTCTGGCAACTAAACTAGCAGCCTATCCTTGGCGATTAACCCCCAATTCTATGTTCAAGGCAGGCAAGGCTTCAATCCAGCGTCTGGGTAGAGTAGATTTAGCGCAGATGCATTGGTCAACGGCTAATTACTTTCCCTGGCAAGAATGGCAACTACTAGATGGGTTAGCAGATTTATATGAACAGGGGCTAATTAAAGGGGTGGGATTGTCTAACTATGGGACAAAAAGATTAAAACAAGTTCATCAGAAATTAAGCGATCGCCAGATCCCTATTGCCACCCTCCAAGTACAGTATTCTCTACTCTCTACCTATCCTGTCACCGAATTGGGCATCAAGGAAACCTGTGATGAATTGGGGATTAAACTCATTGCCTATAGCCCTCTGTGTTTAGGCATCCTCACTGGTAAGTACAATGAACCGAGTAACTACCCCAAAGGCTTACGCCGCTTGCTGTTCAAAAAATTAGTCCCAGCAGCGAAACCACTGCTAGATTGTCTAGAAGCGATCGCGCAATCTCGTCAGAGAACCATGGCGCAAGTAGCTCTCAACTGGTGTATTGCCAAAGGTGCCATCCCGATTCCTGGAGCCAAAAACCTTGACCAGGCAGCAGAAAATATTGCCGCTCAAAATTGGTTATTAGATGGGGGAGAAGTAGCCGAATTAGACCGCGCCGCCGCAGGGATTGAGCAACCAATGGTGCAAAATATATTTCAGAGTAAATAGCTTGAGTTCGGGTTAAGACCATTGATCGGTTAGGGTAGCTTTTAGCTTTTAGCTTTTTTGAATTTCATTGATGTGGTCTACTTATTTAAAAAGCGCGGTAATTTGGAAAAAAGTCAAAAAAAAGGTCGCAGATAATTACGACCTTGGAAAATATATGCAATATGCAAGCAAATCAACTAAAAAGCTTAGAGCTTAGAGCTACTTTGCTGTTATTTAATAAACAACATTTCTTGATAAGTTGGCAGGGGCCAGAGATCGTCCGCAACCTCTGCTTCCAGTGCATCAACATCAGCTCTAACATCATCCATCAAAGAACGAAGAGTGCTAGCGGAATACTTCATGTGTTCTTCGATGCTGCCAAAGTCATGTTTCCCTAAAGCAGAACTTAATTTAGCTACTTTGTCAGTGAGAGAATTGGTTAACTTGGCAACTGTCTTGAGATTATCCTGGTTCAGAGTAACTCCCATTTCTTCTAGCCCAGCAACAGTGCCGGCAATATCTGCTAAATGACGCATGGCAGCAGGGTAAATCGTTGTTTTTGCCATGTCGATTACCAACTTAGCTTCCACTTCGATGGAAAGGAGATACTGTTCAGCATAGACCTCAAAACGGCTTTCTAGTTCTGTAGGAGAAAGAACTCCAGTTTTCTCAAACAGTTCTTCGATATATTTTTCCTTTAAGACAGGTAGCGCCTCCGCCGATGTCGGTAAGTTCGCCAATCCTCTTTCTTCCACCGCCATTTTATGCCATTCAGCGGAATAACCATCACCACCAAAGATCACGACACTGTGTTTTTCCATGATTTCTTTGATGACGGCAACCACTGCATCATCAAGTTTTGTGCCCTTGGCTAGTTCACTTTCCAGCAGATCGCCCACCTCTGTCAACGAATCTGCCAACATGGTATTAAGAGCAATCAAGGGGCCAGAAACCGACTGACTCGAACCCACGGCGCGGAATTCAAAGCGATTCCCCGTAAAAGCAAAAGGAGAAGTTCGATTGCGATCGCCTGCATCTTTGGATAGATGAGGTAAGGTATCCACCCCAAAATCCATTTTGCCGCTTTGACTGTATTGGTCGTTCAACTCTCCCTTGGCAATCTTATTAAATAGTTCCTCGATCTGAGAACCCAAATAAATCGACATGATCGCAGGAGGCGCTTCGTTAGCTCCTAAACGGTGGTCATTACTGGCGTTGGCAATTACCGCCCGCATTAAAGGCCCATATTTATGTACCCCACGGATAACCGCCGCACAGAAAACTAAAAATTGGAGGTTTTCATGGGGAGTATCCCCAGGATCAAGGAGATTACCTTGAGTTGAATTCCCCACCGACCAGTTAACGTGTTTGCCAGAACCGTTAATGCCCGCAAAAGGTTTTTCGTGGAGCAAGCAGGTAAAACCATGTTTTTTAGCAGTTTGACGTAACAAAGTCATGATCAACTGTTGATGATCGGAAGCAACGTTAGCGGATTCATAGATCGGCGCGATTTCAAACTGACCAGGGGCTACTTCATTATGTCTAGTCTTGGCGGGAATCCCCAAGCGATACATTTTCCTCTCTACATCCTGCATGAAGACTTGTACCCGTTCAGGAATTGCCCCAAAGTAATGATCATCAAACTGTTGACCCTTAGCAGGGGGTTTGCCAAATAAAGTTCTGCCTGCTAACAACAGGTCGGGGCGACTGTTGGCAAAGTGAGAATCGATTAAAAAGTATTCTTGCTCTGCACCACAACTAGAGTTCACAGGGGCAACATCACTATAGCCCAAGAGTTTTAAGACCCTAGTTGCTGCCTTGTTCATGGCACCAATGGATCGTAATAAAGGGGTTTTCTTATCTAAAGCTTCTCCCGTCCAAGAAACAAAAATGGTGGGGATACAAAGAGTTACCCCATTATCAGTTTCCATCAAGTACGCAGGACTAGTTACATCCCAAGCCGTGTAACCTCTAGCTTCAAACGTAGAGCGGATTCCACCGTTGGGGAAAGACGAACCGTCAGGCTCTCCTTGGACTAAAAGCTTTCCAGCAAATTCGGCGATCGCACTCCCATCACTCTGGGTAGAGATAAAACCATCATGCTTTTCAGCAGTGGCATTGGTCATGGGATAAAAAACGTGGGCATAGTAGGACGCGCCTCTTGAAATAGCCCAATCTTTCATCGCCGATGCCACAGTATCCGCAATGGAAACATCTAACTGTTCACCAGCTTCAATAGTTTTCTTTAAAGACTTGAACACTGTTTTTGGCAGACACTGCTTCATTTTACTGAGGCTAAAAACGTCTACCGCCCAAAGATCTTCCAGCCGTGATGGTGGCCCCACAGGAATTGGTTCACGGTCAGTGATTTGATAGATTGCTTGTGCGCGAGATTCGTATCCCATGACAGTTATATAGTTATCCTTGCAAGTATTTAGTTCAACTGATCGTACTTGGTCGCAATTTTGGAAAATGTAAAATTGGTTACAGAAATTTGTTATACAACCAACTCCAAAAAGCTCTATATAGACATTGCTTGGCAGTTAGTTTGTTTAGTTATTACTAACTTTTGCGGTCAACTGCTTTTAGTACTTCACCCTTTAAGGTTAATTGTTTCAAGCTCAATCTCAAAATAAGCTACGGAATAATTTAAGGCTCTAACATTAATTAAAGTTAAGAAAGTTAAGCTTTGTTTTAAACTTGCTCTGCTGAGGAGGTCAGGGGAATCTAAGATGTCAAAATTTAAAGCGAACCGTAGTCGATGCTTACGACTTGTGGGATTATTAATAAAAGTAGCTTAAAACATAGCTTAAAAACTGAAGGCTAGGATTAATAGTCTAAATAGATTACGAACATAGATACGAACATAGATAAATTTTAAAAAATTGCTGTTGGGAGAAATTAGACAAGATGCGAGACGCTGTTACCAACTTAATTAGAAATTATGATATTGCTGGTCGTTACCTAGATCGCAATGCCATGGATAGTCTCCAAGACTTTTTTGCTTCGGGTAATGCCAGAGTAGCTGTGGCAACCATGGTTAGTGGTAATGCTGCTACCATTGTCCGGGATGCTGGGCTCAAATTATTTGAAGAAGTCCCCGAATTAATCAGTCCTGGCGGAAATGCTTATACTACTCGTCGCTATTCTGCTTGTTTGCGAGATATGGACTACTATCTCCGTTACGCCAGCTATGCTTTGGTAGCAGGGAGCATGGATTTGTTAGACGAAAGAGTCCTTCAAGGTTTGCGAGAGACTTATAATTCTTTAGGAGTTCCCATCGGTCCCACGGTAATGGGTATTCAAATTATGAAAAATATGCTCAAGGAGATGGCAGCCAGTCAGGGAGTCGAAAATACTAACTTTATTGATGAGCCTTTTGAGTATATGACCAGAGAACTCAGTGAGCTTTCTGTTTAATTTAATTAGCTTTAAGTTCTAAGCTCTAAGCATTGAATAAATTACTCTAGTCATAACCGTCTTCTCAAATCGTCCCCAAGCAAAATTTAAAGCAGAATTTAAAACTTCTCTTTTAAATCCCAGAATCAACTAGCGGGGCGATTTTTTGCTGTAATTTTTACTTAAATTGAACAGACAAAAGCAAATAATTCCAAATTCCGAACTACGAACTACGAACTCATTTTGTACGGGAACCCACACTAAAAAAACTGTTGCCAGAGGTAACGTAATTTAGCTAAATTAGCAGTCGGATGGTGAGAGTGCTAATCTAAGTAAAGAGGCAACTTTCACATTTCGCGCAAAGTGTGACTCGAAATTTTTAAGCCTTTAGTTAGTTATCTGGAGAATTTTTGCATGGCGGCTATTAGTATCAACGTTTCAACTGTAAAACCACTAGGCGATCGCGTATTCATCAAAGTTAGTGCCAGTGAAGAGAAAACCGCTGGAGGAATTTTGTTACCCGATGCAGCCAAAGAAAAGCCTCAAATGGGTGAAGTTGTGGGGATTGGCCCTGGTAAACCCAAAGAAGAAGGTGGTTATGTACCTTTAGAAGTCAAAGTTGGAGATAAAGTTCTGTATTCCAAATATGCAGGAACTGACATCAAGCTCGGTGGCGAAGACTATGTTTTGCTATCTGAGAAAGATATTTTGGCGGCAGTTTCTTAATTTGTCTTTTGATTAGGTTATCAGTCAGTTACCCAGATTAAGGTTGTAGCTACTGGCAACTGTTAATTACAGCATCAAGAATTTTTACTATTCACTGTTCATCTTTTCATTAAAGGCAAATCAAAATAAATGGCTAAATCTATTATTTATAACGACGAAGCTCGTCGTGCATTAGAAAAAGGAATTGACCTGTTGGCTGAAGCGGTAGCCGTTACCCTAGGGCCTAAAGGACGTAACGTCGTCCTCGAAAAAAAATTTGGCGCGCCCCAAATTGTCAATGATGGGGTAACGATCGCCAAAGAAATTGAATTAGAAGATCACATCGAGAATACTGGAGTCTCCTTGATTCGTCAAGCGGCTTCCAAAACCAATGATGTAGCAGGAGACGGAACTACCACCGCTACGGTTTTGGCTCATGCCATCGTTAAGGAAGGTCTACGGAACGTGGCAGCAGGGGCAAACCCCATTGCCATCAAGCGAGGAATTGATAAAGCAATTGAGCATCTAGTGGGCAAAATCAAAGAACAGGCAAAGCCTGTAGGGGATTCCAAAGCGATCGCTCAAGTCGGTACAATCTCTGCGGGTAATGACCAAGAAGTTGGCGATATGATTGCTCAGGCAATGGATAAAGTCGGCAAAGAAGGGGTTATTTCCCTAGAAGAAGGTAAGTCGATGACTACCGAACTAGAAATTACTGAGGGGATGCGCTTTGATAAAGGCTATATCTCTCCCTATTTTGTGACCGACACCGAAAGAATGGAGGCAACCTTTGAGGAACCTCTAATTTTGATTACCGACAAAAAAATCAATTTGGTACAGGATCTCGTCCCTGTGCTAGAACAGGTGGCACGTCAGGGTAAACCTTTGGTAATTATTGCCGAAGATATCGAGAAAGAAGCCCTTGCTACCTTAGTGGTGAACCGTCTACGTGGGGTACTAAATGTTGCTGCCATTAAAGCCCCTGGTTTTGGCGATCGCCGTAAACAAATGTTAGAAGACATTGCCGTACTGACTGGTGGACAAGTTATCTCGGAAGATGCTGGTCTTAAACTAGAAACTGCTAACGTCGAAATGCTCGGTACTGCTCGTCGGATTAACATTACTAAAGACAGTACTACCATCGTTGCCGAAGGCAATGAAGCGGGAGTAAAAAGTCGTTGTGAGCAGATTCGCCGTCAAATAGAAGCAACTGAGTCTTCTTATGACCAAGAAAAACTCCAAGAACGTTTGGCTAAACTTTCTGGTGGTGTGGCAGTGATCAAAGTTGGTGCTGCAACAGAAACCGAAATGAAAGACCGTAAATTGCGCTTGGAAGATGCGATCAACGCTACCAAAGCTGCGGTAGAAGAAGGTATTGTCCCTGGTGGTGGTGCTACCCTCGCACATTTAGTTCCTGGCTTAGAAGAGTGGGCAAAGGCTAACCTCAAAGATGAAGCTTTGACTGGCGCAACCATTGTTGCCCGTGCCTTAACTGCACCTTTAAAAAGAATTGCCGAAAACGCTGGTCAGAACGGCGCGGTAGTTGCGGAAAGAGTTAAAGAAAAAGACCTAAGTATTGGCTTTAACGCTGCTACTAATGAGTTCGTCAACATGTTCGAGGCGGGTATTATTGACCCTGCCAAGGTAACACGTTCAGCATTACAAAATGCTGCTTCCATCGCGGGAATGATTCTCACTACCGAATGCATCATTGTTGATAAGCCTGAAAAGAGTCAAGGCGGCAGTGCTGGCGGCGGCGCTGGTGATTTTGATTATTAATTTTTTAAGCTCTAAGCTCTAAGCTCTAAGCTGGATATACAGCATTGAAAGACTATCTCACGTAATTTGTGGGATGGTCTTTTTATTTCCCTATCTCCCTATCTCCCTACTTTCTATATTCGGTAATTTCTCACCACCTTAAAATAATTAATTGAATTAAGATCAAAACAAATAAGCAAGCTTAAACTATTAAGCTAAATCTCGAATCGATCAGAAATTATGAGTAATACTAGTAACTTTAAAAAAGCAATGCAGGAGGTTCAAGGACAGTCGGTTCTTGGTCCTAATGTGATTACCAATGCCCTGCCCTATTTGGGTGGCGGCTTAGTTTTAACTGCCTTAGGTACTTATGGTGGATTGGGAGTAATTGCGGCTCGTCCCGATTTATTCATGCCCACCTTTATTGGCGCCATGATTGCAGAGTTAGTTCTTTTCTTTGTTGCTCGTGGAGTTGCCAGCCAAGGAAATAACACCACTGCCTTACCTTTGCTCGCTCTTTACAGTCTGCTTTCAGGCTATACCTTGAGTGGCATTGTTTTTCTTGCCCTCAGTAGCTCTGGCGTTGGTATTCAAGGGGTGGGAATTGCCGCCCTTGGCTGTGGTGCGACCTTCATTCTCGGACGTAAAATTGGCTCAAACCTATCAGAAGAAGATGGTTTAGCCTTATCTCAGACAGTCCGTTTAGGGGTTACAGCATTGTTCGTGGTCTTAATCGGACAATTGCTCTTCTCTGTTTTTGGCGTATACACCCCCAGTTGGTTGGAAGTAGCCATCTCTGGAATTGGGGTAGCCATTTTTGCAGGAGTAGCAGTAGTAGATTTTTATATTTTGCCTCGCACTTATACTGATGAACAGTACTTACCTGCGGCGCTTTCGATGTATTTAACTTACATCAACCTGTTTGTATTTATTCTGCGACTATTAATTGCGATCAACAGCCGTGACTAGTAGTTACGAGAAACGAAGCTAGCATTGATCAAATTAGTCAAATAACTATCTAACTATTTAAAAACGCCTCTAGTTATTCTGGAGGTGTTTTTTTGTTGTCAGTCGAAAAAAATCAGTTCACTGAAGACAAATTATAGATATTTAAAATAATTTAAAATAACTGATTTGAATATCAGACAACGAAATCCCAGAAAAGATTAGAGAGAATACGGAAGTGGGTAAGGAAGGAAAATGATTAAACTAAGATTAATACAAGTCCTAACTTATCTAGTCTTCACGCGTCCGAATGGGTCAAGCATTCAAGAGCAGTGGAAGTCTAATTTGTTGATGGCAGATATCAAGATCTAAATACCCTGGTTTAAGAAAATGCGTTGGAAATTATTTGTGGAGTTCTGTTTTACTGTATCAATTTTTTGTCTGCTGGCGGGAGACCTGTTTTTACCTCAACCTTATCTTAGTGGTAGTCAAAAGCTAAAAACTAATCTCAATCATTTTATTGTAAGTTTGTTGCCACGTAAAGCCATTATTAATTTTTATACAGAGACTGATGAATTTTACTGTTAAATTTCTCCTTTGTTTAGATTTTTATTTTAGATTCTTGCTTTGTGCTTCATCCTCCACTATTTGGGGGATTTTTCATGGGAATTTGATGATGATTTTACCGAGGCGATCGCAGAAGCCAGCAAAAACCATAATCCGCAAGAATCTTAGTAGTTAGTAGTTGCGGTAAAACTAAACTGTTACCATAAATTTTGCTTTGCCCAAAGTGCTGCTTGAGTCCGATCGCGTACTCCAAGTTGACAAAAAATATTAGTAATGTAATTTTTAATCGTTCCTTCTGTTAGATGAAGTATTTGCGAGATTTCTCGATTATTTTGTCCTCGTCCGAGTAATTTGAGGATTTCTAGTTCGCGATCGCTAAAAAGATGTCGAGTATTTTCCTGTTTAGATAAAACTAATGGATTTAATTGAGCGAATACTTTAGCCGCAACAGTAGAGTCGAGTTGGCAGTGTCCTTGGTAAAGCGTGCGAATGGCTGATGCTATTTGTTGTGAGGGAGTATTTTTGAGTAAATAACCCAATGCCCCAGCTTGAAGCGATCGCCAGATATATTCATCTTCGTTAAAAGTTGTCAACACCATAATTTTAATCAGAGGATAGCTTTGGTGAATTGTACGAGTAGCTTTAACACCATCACAAATTGGCATCCTGACATCCATCAGAATTACATCTGGTTGTAGTTGTTGCGTCAGGGCGATCGCTTCTTGTCCGTGATGAGCTTGTCCGACTATTTCTAGATCTTCTTCTAGGGCAAGTAAATTGGCTAAACCTTCGAGAAATAAGGCTTGGTCGTCTACAAGCAAAACTCGAATCATAAAGGTCATAAAGGAATTGTTACTTGAATACGAGTACCTTGATCGATTGCACTATTAATTTTTAAATCTCCTTCCAAGTTATCGACTCGCTCTTTCATTCCTTGTAATCCATAACCAGAGAGAACGAGATTGGGATTAAACCCACGTCCGTTATCTTTAATTTCTAAGATAATTCCTTCAGATGTTGGCTGTCCGCGAATACTAATTAACGAAGCTTGGGCGTGTTTTTGAATGTTAGTTAGTCCTTCTTGCAGTAGGCAGTAAAGCTGATAACTCGTTGACGATGGCAATTTTGGGAGATTAATATCTAACTCGATCGCCAAATTAGGATTTTGCTCTATTTGTGCCACCAGCGATGTAATTGCTTCATCCAGATTAAAAGTTTCTGAGCGCATGGTTTGTACTGAGCGACGTACATCAAATAAGGATCTATCTGCTAAATCTTTAGCGTTGTCTAGGGCAGATTTAGCTTTATCTGGATCGCGATCGTAGAGCCTTTGAGCTAATTCTAATTGAATATCTAAGGTAGTTAAAGTATGTCCCAGGGAATCGTGAATATTGCGGGCAATACGGGATCTTTCTAAAGCTGCTGATAGGGAATCTATTTCTTGTGCCAATGCGATCGCTTTTTGTCTGCTACGTCTCTCTGAGACTATAACGAAGCCCAATAGAATGGTAAAAGTGCTTGCTGGTAAATATTCACCCAAACGGTTGATCAGGTTTTCCAAAACAAGACTATGAACATCGACGGGAGAAGTTCTTTGTGAATTAACAAACTCAATTAACTCAGGAAATCGTAATAATAGCCATACAGGAATCGATGACCAAATGATTCCTGCTAAAACAACGATAGTAATAACATCTTTACGTTTTAGTAAAAAACAAGCTTTGGCATAAATTAGATACAAATTTATTTGTAGATCGACATTCGAGAATCGAGTCAGCAGAATTAAGGCTACCTCAAACAAAATATAAGCTCTTTTTTGCCAGGGAGGGCGAGGTTGATTATCGAAAAACCCAGTCGTTCGGCACAAAATAACGATCGCAGATGTAGCAATAACAATCCACTCAATGTAACGTAAAGTTTTGCCAATAGAAGGAATCGCCAGCGAGTCAGTATCGATCTTTCTTTTATTCATTAACTGCTCCTTCCTACTCCTCACTAACAAATCATAATGCGCTACCGTATCTTCTCGATATGACAAAAGTCATGTTTTAGAAAAGAGCTAATTTCGACAAAAAATCGGGGAATTATAAAGATTATGTTTCTGCAATTACATAAAATCCGAGTTTTCAATGAGACTTACTTTTGTTAAACCTTACAAATCTATTACCTCCCTTCCACAGAACGAACTACCTAATTTTGTAATACTTACTGGAGTTAACGGCGCGGGTAAAACTCATTTAATAGAAGCTATCGAAAATGGTTCAATTCTTCTTGACGATATTATTTTAGATCCTTACAAAAGACCAATTCGTTTATTCAATTGGATGAATCTTGTTCCCCAAGATACTGGAGCTTTCATTTCTTCTCAAATAATTCAAGAAAGGCAAGGACTTTGGAATGAGCTTTTACAGTATATAAAAGAGATTAATCCTAATATTCAAAATGCGCTGCAACAATGCAATCGGCTTGATTTAGCGAATATCAGTCCTCGTAAGATTATTAACATGACGGAGGAAAATTTAATACAAACAGGCAGTACTTCAGACGAAGCGAGGCACATCGTTCCAATTATTCAAAATGCGGTTCTTAATGCCAATCAAAATGTAATAAATAGATTTCAACAAAACGATCCGTATAACCGTCCGCGATTAATCAGTCTCTTACAAAAAAACATTGATATTCCTCTAATTGCTTTTGAGGAAGATGACTTCTATGAAAATTTTCCTAGAAGTTGGCAGCCTGTTGATATGTTTCAGCAATCCTTTGGTAGGCTTTTCGCAGATTATCAAAGAAATTGGCTCAATAATCAACTTAAAGCTCTGGCAAACTCAAAAGGTCAATCTGTCAGCTTTTTAACAGATGAAGAATTTTTAGAAAAGAATGGAGAACCGCCTTGGGATTTTGTGAATAAAATTCTTGAAACTGCAAATCTAGATTTCCGAATTAATGAGCCTCCTATGTATGAGGATCGTCCTTATGAAGCTATTCTTACCGATCAAATAAGAAACACGCAGGTGAAATTTGCCGATCTTTCTTCTGGAGAAAGAATTTTGATGTCATTTGCACTCTGTCTTTACTATGCAGAGGATCGTCGTCAGCTAGTAGATTATCCAAAAGTTTTACTTTTTGATGAAATCGATGCCCCATTACACCCTTCAATGACACAATCACTTTTGCGTACCGTTCAAGAGGCTTTGATTGATCGTCACGAAATCAAGGTTATCATGACCACACACTCACCATCAACGGTCGCTTTAGCACCTGAAGAATCGTTATATGCCATGTCTAAGAATGAGCAACAACGATTGCAAAAAATAACAAAAGATAAAGCATTAGCAATTTTGACAACTGGAGTCCCAACTCTTAGTATCGATTATGAAAATCGTCGCCAAGTATTTGTTGAAAGCCAGTACGATGTTCAGTTTTACGAACAGATCTACAGAAAGCTAACGAGTTATTTAACACCTGAAATTTCACTCAATTTTATTTCTTCTGGAGTAGCGGGTAAGGGAAACTGCGAGCAAGTACAAGACGTTGTTAAACATCTATTTCAAGGCGGCAATCGAACTGTTTATGGAATTATTGATTGGGATTTAAAAAACCAAGAAAGTGAACGAATCAAAGTTCTTGGATTAGACAATCGATATAGTATTGAGAATTACATACTAGATCCAGTTTTAGTGGGATTGTTCTTGCTTCGCGAAAAGTATATCAAAAGTTTTGATATGGGTTTAGATGAAAATATAACCTACATTGACCTTGCTAGACTTGATGACAATGTGCTTCAGTTAGTAGCTGACTTTGTAGTAGAAAAAGTTAAAATCCATATACCACCAAAAACTGAAGGAATCAAATTATCATGTGAGTATCTTGGAGGACAACTAATTCAATTACCATCCTGGTTTTTGCAAATTCAAGGGCATCAGCTAGAAAAGGAGTTAAAAGAAATTTTTCCTCAACTTAAGAGGTTTCAAAAAGAATCTCAACAACTTAAAAAAGAAATATTATCAAAGATTATTGATGATATACCAGCACTGATTCCTAAAGATTTTGTACTTCTATTTCAAAAGATTCAGGATTTTGGTACATAGAGCGCATTAATTTGCTTAGAGGCTTAAAGTTTTATAAATTATTTTTCTCAATGACCAAACAGCAATGTCAGTTACAGATTATTCATCTCCAACAACCTCTATTTTCAACAGTATGACAAGGGTTTGAGCATAATTATTGAAGTTATCTGTTGCCTAGTGAAATTTTTTCATTACTGAGCGAAATATAATTATCAAACTACTAAAACGTTAGCGTATCTTCTCGATATGACAAAAGTCATGTTTTAATTGGTGACTTTTGGCTATGGGTTGCAACCAGCTTTTTCGCTAATTTGGCGAATAGTTCTTAATCAACCCAGGTAAATTAGCTTTATGCTAGACACAAATATCTCCACCGAGCCAGTTTTAGGTCAAAACCAGGATTTTACCCTTTCTGGCAACGAGCAAAACGACCTGATTTCAATTGTCGCTCAAGATCAAAATTCTTCTTTATTTCCCTATCTAGATAATTTGGACTCCTTTGATAGTTTTCAGCAGGTGGCAGATGAGCCAACACTACGAGGCAACGGTGAAAAAGACTTACTACTGGGTAGCAATGGTAATAATCAACTGTATGGACTAGCTGGTGATGACTTACTTGTCGGCGATCGCGGCGATGACACCTTAACAGGTAGTACGGGCAAAGACATCTTAGTAGGCGGAGAGGGGAACGATCTATTAGTTGACGATTATGATGGTGGCGACTTGATGACTGGTGATGCAGGTGCCGATATCTTCTCCGTTGGTAACTGGGGTAAAACTGAAAATCCTAACTTGATTACTGATTTTACTATCGGTAGCGATCGCCTTAAAGTAGGACGATTAGGTGCGACATTTGATAGCCTAACTATTAAAGATAGCGAACAAGGGGCGATCGTCAGTGATGGCGAACATCAGATCGCGATTCTACAAGGAGTAAAAGCTGAAAGCTTACAGCCAGATAATTTTAGCTTCGGCGATCCAGCTTTAGCCGAGCAACTTCAAGATGCTCTGAACAAAGGTCAAACTGAGGGTGGAACACCAGGAGCAACTCAGGCGATCGTTACTCCCGATGGATTTACCTGGCAGGGAGCAACAGGGGTATCCAATTTAGAAACTCAAACCCCTACTCAAGTTGAAGATACTTTTAATATTGCCAGTATTACTAAATCCTTCACTGCTGCAACAGTATTAAAGTTAACCGAATCTGGAACACTCAGTCTGGACGATACTTTAGATAAATGGCTACCAGATATTGCTGCTAATATTCCTGATGGCAAAGATATTACAGTGCGTCAACTTTTGAATGGCACTAGCGGTATCCCTAGCTATAATGTCGATCCCAAATTCGATGCAGATTTAGAAGCTGACCTTTTGAGTGGTTCGACCAGAAAATGGAAACCAGAAGAGCTAGTCGCTTATATTTATGGAAAGCCTCGCTTCTCAAAAGATGCTGACTCTTCTACGGTATGGTCATATACCAATACTGGCAGCATTATTGCTGCACTAATTACCGAAAAAGCCACGGGTCAGCCTTTCGCCCAAGTCGTTCGGGAACAAGTTCTCAATCCATTAGGACTTAACAATACTTTCTTCAACGGCTACGAAAACTCTGTAGGTAATCAGGCTCGTGGTTATGAAGATGTTTTAAACGCAGATGGTAGCGTTGGACAAGATGGCAAATTGGATGATGTCACTGATACCATTAATCCCACAGAAATTTATGGAAATGGTGGATTAGTCTCTAATGCTCAAGATGTAACACGTTTTTCTAATGCCTTATTTAGTGGCGAATTACTGCAACCAAATAGCCAGAAAGAACTACTCACCTTTGTTGATGAGGGTATTCCCTTTGAAGGTAATGGATTTGGCTTAGGGGTTGTTAACTACCAATCTAGTTTGGGCAATTTTTATGGCAAAGGCGGTGGTTCAAATGGCTATCTGTCTGGGACTTTCTATTTCCCCGAGCAAGGTGGATCGACAGTTTCCACCCTGGTTAATCGTGGTGGGGTTTTAGAACAAGCTTTCGGTGTTAATGATGCCGATTATTTAAGCGCGATCCAAAACGAAAGTTTAACTACTTTGCTCAAGCCTGATACTTAAACATTCGGAAAAGTTGATCCTTTAGGACTAACCTCATGTCGTTTTTTGGGAGTCCTTTAGGCATCACTTTTTTAAATAAATACTTCATCACACCAGCTACCGTGTAAGCCATAAGGAACATGATGCTTCAGATGTAATAAGGCGATCGCCTCTCCTGCTAAATTTTCGCCATCCAAAATAGCTAAGGTTGAACGGTGTTTACTGCCGTCATAGATTAAAGTCATTATCCAACCAGCATCTTCTGCTTCAGCATTAGGTTTAGGAACAAAAATTGGTTCGCTCACATAGCCGCTAGGCGCAAAAGAATGTAGTTCTCTTTCTCCCGTCGCCAAATCTAGTTTTAAAATTGCTTGTAAAGGTGCATTGCGCCCAGTATCATTCGGTGCCGCACCAATATATAAATAGCGGTATTCCCGACCTACCTGACTTGGGTTATGGGTGGGAAACTCACAGCAGCGACTTTCTAACATCTCCCGCTCAACAGTACCATCCTCAAGATTGAACCTAAATCGCCACAGCTGACCAGGATCGAGACTGTCAAAATCTACTTCTTTGTAATTAGAATTGGGCTGTACTTGGGGCAAGCTTTGATAGGTAATAGAATCCACAACAACTTGGCTATCTTGCTGGAAAGCATTGGCATGATGAAAGACAAAGCCTGATTCCACGCTAAAGGTCTTAATTTCTTTATTATTTGGATCGCGAGGAATCAAAATTACGTTGGTGGGTTTTTGGGGTTGAAACTCAACACATTCTCCTGCTCCCCGCATCCCTAACAGAAAAGGCAAGGGATTAAAGTTAACCGGGTTCTGAAAGAAGATGGCGTAGTCTGGGGTGATGATAAAGTCGTGGATAAAGGAAAAGCCAGGAATACTATGGGCATGACGACGTAACAACTGACCATCAGGGGCAAATTCAAACAAGGTGATTTTACTCGAAAGTCCTGGATCGACTCGGAAGTTGACTAAACAAGGTGCCCCGTCATCGAATTTACAGCTAGGATCTATCCAAGGATGGGCAGAAAAAGCATCTCCAGGAGACAATACGCCGTCAAGATAATCAATTCCCATGGTTTCCAAGGTCTGAGGATCAAGGCGGTGGGGTTCCGCTGCTTCCCAAAGAGCAAGTAACTTTCCTCCCCAGTAAATTACTCCCGTATTGGCAATATTCTTGAGCTTGAGATCAAAAATATTATTGAACAGTCCTCCAGGCTTTTGCGTCCCAAACACTCCCCGATAGAGAATTTTGCCTGCATCTTTCTCTTTCACATAAGCCTCAGTTTGCACAAAGCGATTGCGATAATATGCTTTCCCGCCTTTAAAGGCAAAAGCGCTAATCATTCCATCACCATCAAAAGGATGATGAATTGGTTCTCCACCAATATCTAGTAACCCAGGGCCATTGCGGAACAGAGTTCCTGATAATTCAACAGGGATCTCACCTTCAATTTCGGTAATTTCGTACTCGTATTCCTGGGGTTGAGAATCATAACCTCTTTTCCATTCTTGCAGATTGTACGGTTGGCTATTTGTTTGTGGAGCAATGGTGTTGGTCATGATGGTTGTATTGTTAAGCAATTCTCTATTGATAGAGTATCAAGAAATGTAAAGTTACCTCTATCATTTTAGAAAATAAACTTCAGTTATGGGATACAGCGATCGCTTAATTTTGGATCAGGTGAACGTATATATATCTTAGGTCTGGGATTATTGTCCTAGATCCTCTTCAGAGATTTCGTCTTTATCTAGACCGAAGTCATACTTAAACACAATGGGGTCATAATATTCTCGAAATAGCTCGATCTTGCCGTTGACAACATGAAACAAACCTCCATATCGCTGGTTGTAAACTCGTCCTGTAGGAATAATGTCTACCTTACCCCGCCATTCAGCAAAAACCATTGTCGAATCTTGCATTGGGTAAAATACTAGTTCATCAGTAAAATTAGCTTCCCCGCTAGTTTCTGGCCAAGCAGCATAATGTTTAATCAGATTAGCTTTACCTTCGACACGCTTGGGAAATCCTTCAGGAGAAAAGGGCATATCTTGCACGGCATCTTCTGCCCAAACTGAGGCAAATTTATCCATGTCTTTGTCTTCTAAAGATGTGAGGAAATCAATTACAGCCTGCTTAGTTTGTTGACGTTGGATGTAAGGAGCGGGATTGATACTGGCTTGTTCTACAGCTTTGTTGATGATATCTCGACTACCTTTTTCCGATTCAGCAATAAAAGTCATCTTGTCGATCACCCATTCTCCATCTTCTTTCACTAAGCCGTATTCATAGCTACCTGCAATTTGCCAAAACATCTTGTTGAGATAATGATTAGCTACAACATCAGCAGTAGCAGTTGCTTGACTTCCTTTAACTTCCGTTTTGATATTGGATATTTCATGACGAGTGCGATCAAATCCTGGTAAGCTACTTGCCCATTGGGTCATTAAAGCTTGGGGGCTTTTTAATTCTACTTCTCCCCCAAACGCCGATGTATAATCGACTTGAACTTCATTTGCGTAAAGCTTTTCTAAACTCTCAAAATTTTCGCGATCTGCTAAGTTAGCCACACTTTCAACAATAGTATTAATTGCGGCGACCTCTGGCGTTGGAGGGTTAAAAGAATTAGCAGCTGTAGCGGCAAAGATCATTGCTAATGCTCCTGTGATCAATTTCATGGATCTTTTTGTTCATTGATATTTTTATATTTCAATCTGGATACGGTGGACATTGATTCGCTTGATATCAAATAACGAAACAAATCAAAATCTGCCCACCCTACATTTAATTAGTTAATTGTGAGTAACGATGAGAATTGATTTGCTCAAATGTGCCATTGTAAACGAAATTTCTCACCATATCGGTTTTATAGAAATCATAAGGAAAACCTAGTTCAATTTGACTTATTGTATCCAACTGTTTGATTTGTTCTTTTGGTAATTGCAAATCGATACATTGAAGATTGTCTTCAAGATGAGAAACTTTTCTTGCACCAATAATTGGAATTACGCTTTTACTCAGTAACCAACTTAAAGCGACTTGTGATGAACTTTTGCCTACTTGTTGAGCGACTTTATCTACTTCTTTAGCAATATTTAAGTTGCGATCGCTTTTATCAACAAAACCCTCCATCATTTCACTGTCCAATCTGCGTTCTTCTTTATTTCCATTCTCTTTGGTATATTTTCCTGTCAGCCAG
>JBJOPG010000028.1:0-26400 GCA_046050865.1 Cyanobacteriota bacterium | reverse complement strand
ATTTACTAAGAGATAGAAGATGTTAAAAGTGTTTGGGAAAATAATTGGCAGATAATTTAATCTTGGCGATCGCTAAATTCCATCAAGATCTAACGATGAGCAATTTTTTTGACCTTTATCACCGTTTTGTATGTCAAGTTACATTCACAAAAATTTAGATAAGTTAGTATGTCTATACACAATCTACACAGGTGAAAACTGATGAAAGAAGAAAATAAATTCGGCTTTACTAAATTCGCAGAAGAGTGGAATGGTCGTTTGGCGATGTTAGGTTTTGTTGCTGCTATGGCAGCGGAATACTTCACTGGACAAAGCATCCTGGGTCAGTTAGGTATCATGTAAACTGTTCTAAGTTGTGAATAGTACTCATAAATTTCATAAATTAAATATCTTCTGAACATAAAGAGAGTTTGATCTGACGAGAAATTGTCGATCAAGCTCTCTACTTTTTTAACTTAACTTAATTTAATTTTAATTTACGCTAAGTTTTGCGAGAAATAAGCTCAACCACAGATAGTACTGGTACGCTAGACTATGGCTCGGTTCTAAAATAAGCAACATCTGTTTTAGAAGTAATGGGGAAAGTTTGGTGTAACTCCAACGCTGTCCCGCAACTGTGATGAGGTAATGCAACAGGTTATCTCTTAGTCAGGATGCCCGCCGATCTAATTACCATAATTTAGCTAAATCAAATCTGCGAGGTACAGATATTCATGGTCAATACTTTAGTTCAAGTCAACTCTAACTCCCTACAATTGCCGCCTTTACCCTACAAAAGACCGTTACTCGCCATTGGTCACGGCACCAGAAACGATCGCGGTCGACAAACTTTCATTGATTTTGTGGAAACTTATCAAAAGCTAGATACTTCCCGTCCGGTAATTCCCTGTTTTTTAGAATTAACCGAACCCACAATTCAAGCGGGAGTTGAAGCCTGTGTTGAACGAGGTTATACAGATATTACTGCTCTGCCGATTTTATTGTTTGCCGCCAGACATAACAAGTTTGATGTTACCAACGAATTAGATCGAGCGCGATCGCCCTATCCCCAGATTAACTTTAGTTATGGTCGCCACTTTGGTATTACCCCGAAAATTATTGAACTCTGGCGCGATCGCTTAACAGCATTAGACCAGCCAGAACATAATCCGCGCAACATTGCTCGTGAAGATACGGTGCTGCTATTTGTGGGTCGAGGTTCTAGCGATCCTGATGCCAATGGCGATGTCTGCAAACTAGCCCGCATTATGTGGGAAGGGAGTGGCTACAAAACAGTCGAAACTTGCTTTATTGGTATTACTCATCCCCGTCTAGAAGAAGGTTTCCGTCGAGCATATCTATATCAGGCAAAACGAGTAATTGTCCTGCCATATTTCTTGTTTACGGGCACGTTGATGGAAAAGATTTTTGATCTAACAGCTCAACAAGAAGCACAACATCCAGAGATCGATTTTGCTTGTCTACCGGAAATGGGTGTCGCCTCACCACTGTTCCAAGTGCTGCGAGAAAGAGAAATTGAGGCTCAGTTGGGTCAGGTCGCCATGAACTGTGAAATGTGTAAGTTTCGTCTGGCTGCCGCAGATGGTCATCAGGGACACGGACATGAACACGGACACGGACACGATCACGGACATCATTACCATGGTACAAGTGATCCTTATGCCAAATTAGAGGATTATCATCAACGAATTTGGCAAGCGCCATAATTTTGAGGACAAACTTAAATTCAAAAAAGCTAAAAGCTAAAAGCTTAAGGCTTAGAGCTAGGGGCTTCGCCCCTTTATAGCGATCGCAATCCTGTCAACAACTCTTCTTGGGCGGTAAATGCCAAATTGCAGACGGATTTTTGCCAATCAGGGCGATCGCAATAGAAAGCATCTAGCATATTCTGTTTAATTTCAATTGCCTGAGGGGTATCCAAATCACCGTGAGCATGCAACCAATGATCTGCCCGCAAAGCATGAAAGACTTCTGTTTCGGCGATGGTGCCAAATTCATAAGCGGCAGCAATACAGATGGCAGTTCCTAGTTTAGCTTGTAAGGCAGCAATTAGAGTTCCTTGAGGGGAATAAGTCGCCACCGACTTAGCTGAACCTGTAACGACTAGTTTATCCCCCCAAATTTCTGCGGCTAAATTTTGTTTGGATTCAGCACTAACTGGCAAACTCATGAGCTGTCCTGTAGCATATTGACCCAAACCCGTATGATAATCCAATAAACCCACTACTCTTTTGTCCCCAAGATAGCGATCGCTGATGTGGTGAAATAATCGATTTGACCAGGTGGGAACTTCTCCGCCATAGAAAGGAGCATACCAATAATGATATTGACCTTTAGCTAAGTCTGCTAACCCTGATGGTTTGCTGAATAAATACTCCATGATGCGGTCTAAAGTTTCCCCTTGAGTTACTTCTGTCCAATGCTGGGGCACAATCACCTGGGCTAGATCATCGTAGAAAGTATTTTTGGGTAACGGTTGCCGAAAATCAATAAAGTTACGGTTAATATCCACTCCATCCTCATTGACTCGTCTCAAATGACTCATCCCATAGGGATTTAGACCATGAATCATGGCGATCGCCACATTACTATCGGCTTGAAGATGCCATCCTGTTCGCATTGAACCAACTTGAATACCTGAACCACAGTAACCTTCTACCCCGTGAGTACCAGAGATTACGAGCAATACTTTTGGCGCCGTCAACTCGCCAAACCAAGCTAAATCTAGATATAGCTTTTCCCCTGCTATGCCTCTCTGGGGATGCTGCCAAGATTTGATGAAGGTAGCCTGATCCTCCGCCGCACTGAGAAAATTGTGACGAGCTTTAGAATATTTGGTAAAACTCATAAACTAACAAACCCGATAGTGTAAAAATAGTTCTTGCTCAATTTGCTTAACTTCTAATAGCTGGAGTTTTTTGCCCTGGGACTGGATAAATCCTCTTCCCCCCACAGGAGTTGGTGCGGACTGCCCTCCAAAAACTAGAGGACAGAGAGTCAACCGCAGTTCATCGATTAAATCTTCGTCGAATAAAGCTGCCACCAGTTCACCACCCCCTAAAATAGCCAGCCTTTGTAAACCCAAGTCCGCTAGTTGCTGCAAAGTAGCTGTCCAGTTGATTATAAAGTTATTGGCTCGCGTTATCATGGGCGCAATTAAAATACGCTCAAATTCGGGTTTATTTTGCCATTTGCCATCATTACCAGGCAAGGTGAGCAACCATCGGGGTATAGGTTGTTGAAAAAAACGCATCTGAGGATCTAAATCCCCTGAGGCGGAGACAACAATTTGGATTGGCTGGGGTGATTGCGATCGCGTTTTTCTGGCTTGCAACAAATGCGGGTTGGAAACTGACATAGTTGTACCATAAGCTCTCAAGGTACCTGCCCCAAACAAAACTCCGTCAGCTAAAGATACCTGTTGTTCGAGGTGATGCTGGTCATGAACCGATCCGAAACGGGCAGCAGCATGCTGATGGTCAGCAATTTTACCATCGGCAGTCATCGCCAAAATAACTGTAGTCTGCAATGGAGTATGTAATTGAGTCTGCGATCGATTTTTCATCAATTAAGGGAAAATTTAACTTTTACTTTGAGGAATATGGCAAATGATGTCGAAGTGGATATCATTAAAATACATGAAATACAACAGTAGAGATCTAGTTTAAGCGTGAGGCTACGTCTTTTCTTATGGCACCTGGTCAATCTTCCTTTAGACGAATTTTACTCTCGCGCATTCTTTTAGTTAGTGTCCCCGTTTTGTTAATTGGGGTCTATGTTACCTATAGAAAAGCTCGTTCAGCTTTTTTGGAAACTGCTAGACAGAATTTAACCGAAAGTGCGATTAGAAAGGGAGAAATAGTCAAACAATCGGTTGAAGCTCTAGAAAATAATTTGGCAAGTGCGAGCAATGCCGCAATTACCCCTGCAAATATTCTCAAGGGTGAGTTGTTAATTACTCAACTCAAAGAGGTCTTGCCCACGGGAGTCTTATGTGTTCAAATTACCGATTTGAAAACCAGTTCGATTGATGCCTCTAGCTGTAAAGAGTCCGTTGATCTGAGGAATAGTACCTGGAAAAAGAAAAAACAGCAAATTTTTACTTCCGCCTCCCAAGTGGATGTCAAATTACTCTCTGCCAGTACATCTTTTGCCCACAATGCTGAAGATTCCAGGGAAAACCCTTCAGGTCGTCAATTAAAACTCTGGCTGACGGCTCCTGTATACGACAGTTCAGGCAATCTGCGTTATGCCTTAAGTGTTAAGTCTGCCATTTTGGCTCAGGAAATTACCGTCCCAGGTTCCCTAGAAGGTTATCCCGTAGTCATCGATCAAGACGGCACAATTTTAGCTCATCCTTTTGTCCAGCGAGTGGGACGTAACGTTAAACAAATGCCTGATGCTCAGAGGTTGACGAAATTGATGGAAAATGCGATCGCCAACAAACCAGATTTTCTACATCTGTTTTATTTAGAGACCGATGGGGTGGAGTTAGTGGCGGGGTATAGTTCAATTCCTTCGCCGATTACTAACAGCAAAGGGGAAAAATGGGTAATTCTGGCCGTTAGTCCCCTGGATGCTACTTTAGAACCCCTCAAGGACATTCGACAAGCTTTAGTGGGAATGACCCTCGGTTTGATTGGGGCCTGCTCCTTGGCGACGCTCTATCTATCCCGAGAACTGGCTCGTCCCTTAGAACAGATTAGGGATTATTCTCTCAAGGATGAACATTTGCATTCCAAGGTTGATCGCTTACCAGAAAATTTTCAAATTCGTGAATTTAATCAGCTTTCTCTTTCCCTCAATGAGATGGTTAGCCGACTCAGGGCTTGGGGGGATGAAATCATTACCGCTTGGAAACAAGCCCAAACCGCTAACCAGTTGAAAAGTGAGTTTTTAGCTACCACTTCTCATGAACTGAGGACTCCCCTAAACGGCATTATTAACTGTATTCGCGTCGTTCAAGACGGTTATTGTGATAGCAAAGAAGAGGAACGAGAATTTCTCCAGCAAGCAGATGATGCGGCGATTCACCTTTTAGGCATCATTAATGACGTACTCGATATTTCCAAGATTGAGGCAGGTAAACTCTCGGTAAAAATTGAACCAGTTAATTTACACAGAATACTTAATGAAGTAGTGGATCTTCACCAGGTGTCAATCCAACAGAAAAACTTACATTTAGAGATGCCCGTCTGGGGAAAAGATCTTTATGTGATGGCAGATATGGCAAAACTCAAGCAGGTGTTAATCAACATCGTGAGTAATGCAGTCAAGTTTACTGATTATGGGATGGTCAGAATTACTATTACCACTCAATTACTGACAAATGATGCAGAATTTGACAATTATCAATATACCCTAGCTTCCAAAGCCAATTATCAAAGAGATGTTGAAGCCTCGATCAATAATATTTCCTTGGCAGAAAAAAAAATTGTCGAACAATCAATAACCAAGGAAGAAGATCTTTCTTCCCTGGCGCTGCCCCAAGTCTTGAATCAATACGTTCTCATTATGGTGGAGGATACAGGGATTGGAATCGACCCCAGTCAACAGCATAAACTATTTAATCCCTTTGTCATGGTAGATGGTTCAACCACTAGAAAGTTTGGTGGTACAGGTCTGGGGTTAGCTATTTCCCGTAATCTGATGGATTTAATGCAGGGCACTATCACCTTAGAAAGTCCTGGAATAGGTAAGGGCACTACTGTTTCGATTTCGATTCCCCTGTCGGAAATTACTGTGAGCCAAGATAAATTGTAATTAATCCAAATTAATCTAATTGGGGCAAAATGAGCATCGCATCACCAAAAGAATAAAAACGATACTCAAGGGCGATCGCCTGTTGATAAAGACGCAATAAATTCTCCCGACCGATCATGGCACTCACGAGCATTAACAAGCTGGAACCAGGTAAATGAAAGTTAGTAATTAAGCCATCTACCACCTGCCACTGATAGCCTGGATAGATAAATAATTTAGTTTTACCTCGAAACGGTTCGATCAAGCCTGATTTGGTTTCCCAAGCTGCTCCCTCCAAAGCCCTAGTGGCGGTAGTCCCCACCGCAATCACTCTGCCTCCCCTGGCTTTGGTCTCTTTGATCTTGGCGACGGTTGACTCACTAACTTCAATCCATTCTTGATGCATGGCATGATCCTTGATGTGTTCAGTTTCCACAGGACGAAAAGTGCCAATGCCTACATGGAGAGTAATCTGGGTCTGGTCAATCCCCTGAGCCTGCAATTTAGCTAGTAATTCTGGAGTAAAGTGCAGCCCAGCGGTGGGGGCAGCGATCGCCCCTGGTTGGTCAGCGTACACTGTCTGATATCGCTCATCAGGAGCATCACTATCGGTAATGTAGGGGGGCAAAGGAAGTTGACCATATTCATCTAATAGTGACCACAAAGACTTACCAGGTTGTAAGGCAAACTGCAAAATCCTCCCCCCGGTGGCGGGGTCTTGATCGATCACCGTAGCCTGAAGAGAATTATGCTGGGCATTGGTATTCCCCAGAGCATCAAAGTTAATAGTTGCGCCAATCGGCAAACGTTTCCCCGGTTTGACTAGAGCCAGCCAACAGTTGGGGGCGCGTTCTTCAATCAGCAAAATTTCTACCTTAGAACCAGTAGGCTTATGACCATAAAGACGGGCAGGAATAACCCGAGTATTGTTTAGGACTAATAAATCTCCTGGTTTTAACCAATCAGGCAAGTCGCGAAAAGTGGTGTGGTTAGTCCCTCGCCGTGAATCTACTATCAGTAGACGAGAGCTATCTCTAGGGTCAGCAGGGGACTGTGCTATCAGCTCTGGAGGTAAGTGATAAGTGTAGCTCGACAGTAAAAAATCTTGGTGCATCCGCAGTTACTAGTTCAATTTGAACGATCATCTTTGGGTAATAACCCCTATAGCAAATTTAAAAGATCGGGTGCTTTTCCCCAAGCGAGATCGACACATTTATTGTCAAACTATAAATAAGCTTCTGTAAAAATGTAATTTATGGACTATTTGTATTTCTTAGCAAATGCTAGCGTGACTTTAAGAACTATCGAGTATCTCCGCTATATGGAGCATACGACAAACGCTTCTTTAACTGTCATTCATCAAATTGATGGCTGGATCGTCAAAATTCACTTTCCCCAAGCCCTCGAACCACGATTACACGGAAATCTCTGTTCTTTCATGTCAGAGTTGGGCATTGCTTACGAACCTGAAATGCGCATGAAAATGGTTTTCTGGAGTTTGGAAACTGGTCAATCTCCTGTGGAAGTTATGCGTCGCTATCAAGTGGCAGTGGTTTCTTATGGCAGACCAGACACCAAAGATATTGAAGCCTTTCGCCAGCAGTTTACCATCGGACTTGGTTACTGTCCAGAAACCCTGGCCTAGTCATTTCAAGATTACACAAGGTTGCGGTTAAAAACTAGAAATAATTTTCAGGACTCTAGAGATATCATCTAGCTGTCCCACAATGCGTTTAATCGGCTTAGGTGCAATACGAATTAAAGTGGGTGTGGTTAAAATTTGGTGGATTGCTGCCTGTTCAGGATTTTTAGCCACATCAATCACCTTCAAGGTGTAAGGATGATTTAACCGTTTCTCTAACAACTGATGAATGTTGCTTAAAGTTTCCTCGGCAGTATCATTATGACTGGAAATAAATAACCGTAGATGATACCCTTCTTTTGGTCGAAGAGTTGTTGCTTCTGTTGCTGGCTCTAGTGTACTGGATTCTTCCCCAGTAAAATTAGTAGTGAAATTAGGCAAGGGTTTGGGGTCGAAGCGCACAACTAAATCTTGTCGCTGCCAAAGCTGAGGAAAATCGGCTTTATAAGTTTCAATTACCCCCCGATGACAATTTTCTTCTTGCCAGGGAGCAATATGCCACTGCGTTTTGGCATCTAGTTCAAATAAGACTTGAAGCAAGGGAATGTAGCGCTGTGCAGCGGGATAGATTTCGGCAATCGTCTGTAGCTGATGACTGTAGGGATCAACAGACCGTTCTACCGTTGCCGTGTATCCAGGAACTAAAAAATGAGGGGGAGCAGCTAAATCAAGCATCTGGTGCAAACCGTGACACAAATGACTATGCCATTGGGTTTGTTTATTGGGATCGATGCCATAAATTAAATCCCCCCCTGGGGTAAACAAGGCTATACCTTTAAATACTTTGGGCAGAATATTGATCATCGTCTCAATTCAGACAGCATATTTAATAGAGGTATATTCTGGGACTTTAGATTCTGCCTCGGAGCATCATTGCCATTTCATTGGCGGTGGGGGACATCTCCATCGCCACATCTTCGGTAATTCTGCCTTCTTCGTAAAGGTTAAACAAAGCCTGATTGGTAGTGATCATACCGTCATATTCGCCATCTAACATGAGATTTTGAATCTCGTCATACTTACCTTGTTTAATGTAGTCTTTAACAGTGTCGGTGTTGACCATGATATCGTGATAAGCCGCTCTTTTACCATCAGTGGTACGACATAATCCTTGGGAAATGACTGCCACTAAGGATTCAGAAATTGCGACCCGCATGGCATCCTGTTCTTCGGCACTATAGAGAGTTAAAATCCTTTCGATAGTTTTAACGGCACTGTTGGTATGCAAGGTTCCCATCACTAAGTGACCTGTTTGGGCTGCTTTGAGGGCGGTATTGACGGTTTCGCGATCGCGCATCTCCCCAATCAAGATAATATCAGGGTCTTCCCGCAATGCTGCTTTAAGAGCATTATCAAATTGACGGGTATTGATGCCCACTTCTCGCTGTTTAATTAAAGAGCGTTTACTACGATGGACAAATTCAATGGGGTCTTCAATGGTAATAATATGTTTGGCGTGTTCGGAATTGATGTAATCTACCATTGCTGCCATGGTGGTGGATTTACCCGAACCAGTTGGCCCGGTAACTAGAATCAAACCCTTATGCACATCAGAAATGTCTTTAAAGACTGGCGGCAGACACAAATCTTCCAGGGTTAAAATCTTGAGGGGAATTAAACGCATGACGAGGGCAGGCCCCCGCAGGGTATCAAAGACGTTAATCCTGACCCTGGCAAACTCGTACTGAGTTGCCCCATCAAATTCTAATTCTCGTTTGAATTGTTCTACTTCGCGATCGCTTAAAACCTCATGGAGCCAACTCATGAAAGTATTAGGATCGGTGACGGGATACTCCGTTAATGCCATCTCACCGCGATCGCGCATCCGCGGCACTTCCCCGACCCCGACATGAATATCGGAATAGCCTTTGTCGTAAGCTTGTTTGACAATAGATGCCAAAGATGGGTGACCAGCAGTTCTCTGGGGCTTATTGCTGGGGGCTGATGGTTGACGGCTAGCAGCCACATTTCCAGGAGCTGCTTTGGTTTCAGCCAATGATTTACTAGTACTGCCAATGGTGGATGGTGGTGGTGGTGGCAGTGGTCGAGATTGTTTATCTACGTTTTGATTCATTTGATTATGAACTAAATGAACGATCATTTGTATCTGATTTATCTCATTAGTATGCCCATGCCCCTCAAGTTTCTAACAATCCAAAACCTTCACCAATCCTTTGTACTTTTTGTTGTAATTGTCAAGCTTGATACGGAAATTATTTTTCACTTGATTTAGTTACTAATAGCATTGCTGAACAGAAATATTTTTTGCTGCCTCTAAAGCGATCGCCACTTTCTTTCTGTTTCAAAGTAAATTTAATACTCAAAAATATTTGATTATCTAATGATAAGTATTTGTACTTATCTGGAGTTCACTAGAAATTTTCGAAATGTAAATTGAACGGAGCAACGAAGATTATGGTAATTATTATTATTTTTGCCAAAAGAGTCTAAATTCTTGCTTAAAGAATGGGGATCGACAAAAAAATAGAAACCTGAGATTAAATGAAATTAAAGAATAATGGTTAATGTTCAGGTTGATACATGATCAAATGTAAAAATTTATTTTGAAAATGTATTTTACGGATGAGAGTTTTTTATACTTAGTTTATTAGAGGAGATAGAAAGTCAGTTTTTGGCTTTAAAATTTAAGCTTTTCAGATTTTAACTTTGTTGTTGTTTATGTTCACGAATTTTAAAACTATGGAAACTACCCAAAAGAATAGTTATGTTGGTTTAATCAAAAGTTTTTTGCTTTGGAGTTTTACATTGACAGTTTGTCTGCTGGTAGTGGGCTTTCCTGTAGGCGCTCTGGTAGTTACAGTTGGTCTTCTAGCGACTATTATTTTGCAGACATTTTTACCTGCTAGCGCGGTTTTATTAGTGACAGGAAGCATTTTTACCCTCAATGCGGCGATCGTCATCATTGGAGCGGCGGTCTTGTCCCTCAAAGGCATTAATCCTGAAGAAGTGAGCTGGTTAAACTGGTTGCATAACCAGAAAGATTTAATCAATACACCTGTATATGCTTCTTGTCCTTTGACTTGCCAATTGGAAATTAACCCTTAGAATTAATCCCTCATGAATTAATTCTTCGCAACTATAATCCCCAACAGTAAATATCCTCAATAATTGGCGAGATCCCCAATCCGAACCAGAAAAGCCCAGAGTATACTGGGTTTTTTACTGTCAATAGGAGCTAAATCGCCATGATTAGTTTTGTTGTTACCTTGAGGAATCGTTGAGGAATTTATGAATAAACCAGTTTCTGTCGGCGTAATTTTAGGGACTCGCCCCGAAGCAATTAAGCTTGTGCCCGTGATCAAACAGCTTAATCATTTGACTCAGATCAAAACTCATCTTATTCTGACGGGGCAACATCGAGAAATGGTAGATCGGGTTATGGAGCTATTTGACCTAGAAGCAGATTTCGATTTAGGCATTATGAAACCGCAGCAAACCCTAAGCAGTATTACCTGTGATACTTTGCAGGGTTTAGAAGAGATTTTTACCCAGATTAAACCACAGTTGGTTTTTGTCCAGGGGGATACCACTACTGCTTTTGCGGCGGCTCTGGCGGCTTTTTATCAGCAGATTGCGATCGCCCATGTGGAAGCCGGTTTACGTACCGATAATTTATCTGATCCTTACCCAGAAGAAGCAAATCGTCGTTTGATTTCACAAATTGCCCAACTGCATTTTGCGCCGACGGAACTAGCGGTTCAGAATCTGCAAAAGTCAGGAGTGACAGGAGAAATTCATCATACGGGGAACACGGTAATTGATACTCTCTTGACGGTAGCGGGGAATAAACCGCCCTGTGAAGTACCTAACTTAGATTGGTCAAAATATCGAGTGTTACTAGCTACGGTTCATCGTCGGGAAAATTGGGGCAAACCTCTAGCTGATATTTTGCAGGGATTTAATGCCATCCTGGAGCGATTTCCTGACACAGCACTACTGCTGCCTCTCCACCGTAACCCTACCGTCCGCGAGCCAATTCAAGCTGCATTGGGGAATCACCCTCGGGTATTTTTAACGGAACCATTGGACTATAGCGAATTAGTTGGTGCCATTGATCGCTGCCATTTGTTATTGACGGATTCAGGGGGATTGCAGGAAGAAGCTCCCAGCTTAGGGAAGCCAGTATTGGTGCTGCGAGAAACCACCGAAAGACCAGAAGCAGTTGATGCCGGAACAGCTAAATTAATTGGCACGAATCCTCAAGCCATCCTTGATGCCACCGCCGAATTGCTAGAAAACGACCATCTCTATCGTCAAATGGCAACGGCAATTAATCCTTTTGGCGATGGACAGGCTGCCAGTCGCATTGTCCAAATTGCTCAAGATTATTTGTCTAAAGCAACTGGTGGGAAGTTGCAATATTGAACTTACAGCTTATAGCTTATAGCTCTTACTGCCAATTACCGAGTAAAACATAAGCAGCCCAAGAGTAAGGATGGGGAGGGAGTTGTTTGAGTTCTGGCAGGGGGGGGTGTGCCCGTAGGGATTGAACTAAGGATAGTTGGGCTTGTTGCAAGGCTGTAACCTTCTTGGTAGAAGGGTTTGACAATTGACGATAAAATTCCCTCATCAACTTGCTGGTGGAATCATCTGCCACTGACCATAAGGAGGCGACCGTGGTACTCCCCGATCGCACTGCTACCCCTGCTAATCCTAAGACAGCCCGTTCATCTCCTGTCGCCGTATCACAGGCACTAAGGACAATTAGCTCAGGTCTGGGATCACTAGAACTAAGTAGATTACTAAAGGTATTCAAGTCAATAATATGGCGATCGCCAGTCACAATAAAAATTTGCTGTGGATCAGAGCTAAATACCCCGTGGGTTGCCAAATGAATGATGGGAAATCCTTTCTGGAGTTGGTGCTGAAGATTCTCAACGGTAAATTCTTGATCCAAAAGCTGTTGCGATCGCGGAAAAATTGCTTGAATTTGTTTCAGTTCTTTGGGGACATTATTTAAGGCGGGGAAGATCTCCTGTTTGATTTCTACTTGTTGACTTAAGCCTGCCGCCAGGACTTTAAGCTTATTTCTCGGTTGTGCTTTGGTGTTGAGTAACTGCAAACTAGGGGCTAATGCCACGCTATGTTTTTCCAGCAGGTATTGCTTACCGTCATAGAGAGCTGCCATAGGCACATTTTGTAACTTTCCCCCGAGGACAAAGACGAGAGTTTCAATTTGATTGGAGGTGAGTTCCTCTTCTAATGGTTCAATCAACCAGCGATAAATTTCGCGCAAATTGGGTAATAGGGCTTGAGTATTGGCGATTACTTCCTGGGGATTCAGGGGAGTAGTACTAAAAATATTAACGGCTGAATTATCAATACTCTGGTTATAAAGGCTGTCATACAAAGCATCAAGAGTATGGTTTACCTCGATCTCAGAGATATTAGTAGTAAAAAGTTGCAAAGGCTGGCCTGCCATGGAAAGAATTACTTCTAGGCGATCGCTCAAGACAATGGGATAAATAACTGCCCCTTGAGGGTCTAAATCATCAATAGTTACCGTCAAATCGGCAGTAGAGGAACAGGGGTCTTGAAAAAAGTTATCTAATTCCGCAAGTTGGAGGGATTCGATTACTTGACGCGCTAATTCCAGGTTGTCTTTCGAGGTGGCATCAGGCAGATCAATGGCGGTTAAAGATTTAGATTTGGCAACATGATCATGGGATAAGAGTAAATTTGCTAAGTGCAGGTACACGGGTTTAACCTCCTGACGAAAGTCAAATTGAACCATTCGGTTATTCGTGTTTAAGTCAATACGCAAAGACTGGAGGGTATTAAAGGCTAGGGTATAAGCGGCGATCGCTTCATCATACCTACCTGATTGTTCAAGCAGTAGACCTAATTGGGATTGCCATAAATAACTCACCTCCCGCGCGTCGCTATGAGTATTTTCTGCTTCTGCCACAGCTAAAGCCTGATTGGTGAAAGTAATCGCTTTATTTGACTCTCCTTGACGGCTATAATTCTGACCCAGATAGCCCAAAGCATAACTCTCCCCCCGTCGATCATTAATTGCCCGTGCCTGCTGGAGTGCCGTTTGCAGGATCGATTCGATGGATTCAATGAAAGTAGTTTGCGGGAGCCTAGCTAGACTGCAAGCATAATTAATCTGAGCATAAATTCCTTCGTGGGTGGGGGGTAGCTCTGGAAAACTAATACTAATGTCTTTGATTAATTTCGTTTTTACCCCCTTCAATTCAGTCGTCAGCAAGGTCAAGAAATTATTTGCCGCCCCAATGGACATTTCTTGCTGGAGGCGCTGCCATGATTGAATACGTCTTTGGGTTTGCTGTTGCCACCAAGCTTCTAATTCAATCACCAGAGATAAATGATTTAGCTGCGCCTGAATCTGAGTGATTAATTCTGTTTGAGGCTCCCAGGAGATTTGTTCATAGGTTTTGATGGCAGCTAGATATGGTTCTAAAGCATTCTTTGCTACTTGGCGATCAATAATTTCTGTAATTTGATCATAACTCCAGCGATCGCGCTCTTGATTACCTAATGCCTGTTGAATATTGCCCATGTTCAACAGGGTTGCCCCCGACTCTGAAGAGTCATGAGTTGCCATCACACTCAATTGGAGTAGTCTTTGGGCTTGGGGGAGCATTCCTTTCTGCTGTAAAATACTGCCTAAGCTCCGTAAACCAATGCCTTGATAAATAGTAATTTTGTCAGTAATTTTATCTTGCTGCCCTAAAGTCTGAATCAACTGCTCTATTTGGGAGTATTCACATTGGGGATCTTCGAGGTTAAAAGCCTGAAGTAAACTAGTACAAGCCCGGGGATACAGCCCTAACTCTTGCAAGGCTTGGGATTGATTGATCAAGCTTTTGGTTTTACCCACTAGATCTCCTTGGGTCGCAAAGGCTGCCGCTGCCTTTTGCCAAGCGATCGCCGCTGCTGATAATCGACCTGCTTGATAAAGCTGTTGTGCTTGTAAAGATAATCCTAAGCCATCAGCTTGGGACTGGACAGGGAGATGAATAGCGATCGCTAACCAGGCGGAGAGCGTAATCGTTAGGAGGCGACGCAACAGCAAAAAATTATCCCTGGGCATGAACCATTAATCATTAACTTGTTTAACTGGGGCTAAAAAAGATCGTATTGTAGCTGTAGGTAAACTCCATCTTCCTGCAAAGAACTACCTCGGTCATCCTGATGCAAGAGGGGAATACCCCAATCGACTCTTGCCGAAAAACGTTCTGGTGTCTGTAATAGTAAACCGAATCCAGTCCCGATTAAAGTACTAATTTCTGTCTTTTGATCATCATTATTCCAGCCCGTGCCAAAATCGATAAAGGGAGCAACCTGTAAAGTGGCGTTAATTGGCTCAAAACGAGCTATCGGTAGACGAAATTCCGCCGTCGCCAAAAATCCACTATCCGTCAGCAGCGCATCCTGACGATAACCGCGAACCGTCGTTGCCCCTCCCAAGCTAAATTGTTCTGTAGATATTAAAGGATCGCTAGCCAGTTGTAGTTCTGAACGCAGTAACAGCGTCGAACCAAATTCTTGGGGAATTTTACTGAGGGAGTGCAAATAGGAAAACTGTCCTCGCCAACTAAAAAACTCGCCGTCGGGCTCCTCTGGCAAAATTGTGGCATTAAGCACATCAACCCCCAGATTAAACTGAGAATTAACGGCAATGACTTGACGACGATTACGCTTAAGCCATTCTTGACCAAAACTGATCACCGAAGTCCGAATTTCTCCCGCTTCATTTGCTCCAGGAGAAAGGGGCTGTGGCTCATCCATAATGGTACTGTCACTAGCCCTTCTCCCGGCGGTGATATTTACCGCCAATTCTTGAGATACGTCGGGAGTCGCTTTTTGCAGGATGGGCTGTCGCCAGGTTAAATCGTAGTTGCGGGACTTAATATCTAGATCTATGTTGGCTAAGGAAGATTGGACAATTTCGTTTTTTCCCTCGCGGAAATTGAACCCCAAGGAACCACCACTCGTATTGAGGGGCAGAGTATAGCCACCCCCAAATTGATTACTGCCTTCAGTATTATCGTAGGTCAGACGAAGGCGATCGCCAATGCCCAGAAGATTTGCTTCCTCCAGATGAACTCCGCGCTCAAAACTACCAATACTCAGGTTGCGATTATTATTTAGTCGAGTTTCTAGCTTAAAAGTATCGGCACTGATAACGGAGACGTCGAGAATATTGGTTCCTGGAGTGATTCCTGCTGATAGCTCAGCATTTAAACTCTCGATCAGGGGATTTAGCTGTAGCAACTGTAATGCTGATTGTAGTTGATTGATATTCAGAGGGGTCTGGATTTTAGCCTCAAGGCGATCGCGAATATAGCTGGGTTTCAGCCTGCCTTTAACATCAACCTCAATTGACCCTAAACTACCTTCGACAATTTGAATTCTAACTTTGTCTGAGGTTAGACCCTGTTCTGGAACATAAGCTCCCGTGGTGATATATCCACGACTTACATAAAACTCTGTAATCTGATTAGCTGCCTGCACTAATTGAGCAAAGGAAATGGGCTGTTGAGTAAAATTGGCGATCGCCTGATTCAGCTCTTTTGAACTAAATACCGTATTGCCCACAAACTCAAATTGTTTCACCGTAATCGTGCCTGGAATATCTCGCACCGATTCAGGAGCTGGGGGAGAGGGAATTGTCCTCAAGGGATTAAGGTTAGGTGGCAGTGGTGGCTGAACTTCTGGATTTACAGGTTCAGGGGTTAATGGTTCAAAACTTTGTGCTGTGGCAGAGTCGAGACGTAAAAAAGCCGAGACAAAGCAGATGGCATAACTCAACAATTTAGTTGTTTGTTTAACGCTAAAGGTTTGACCCATAGCAAAAATGATTAAACTCAAAAAAACAATCCTACCACCAACTAAACCTTAAAGGACATTACCAAGCAAAGATTAATTAAACATAAAGTAAATCTTCGATGCCTTGGTAGGTTCGTTATTATTCAAGTTAGAATGAAAATATAGTTTTCTTCATTAAGTAGTTCTTTTTAGTTACATTTTTGCTAAAATAGTACTCCAGTTTGATTGGAACACTTGTAATCTAAAGAATTAGAGTCTGTTAAACAGGATTGTTGGACTCTGAAAAGGTTTATATAGGAGCAGTTTATAACTAAAAAACATGATCCAAGCAAGTTATCTAGCGATCGCCATCTCCCCCTTGATTGCTTTGGCAGGCTCAGGTTTTCTGGCTACTCCAGGATATGCCGCTGGTCTGGTTGATGTTACTTGCGAGCAAAAGACATCAGTACCAACTGTAGTGGCGACCCTTTCTCAGGCAAGTGCGTCCCAAACAGTATCTATACTATCGTTCTTGCCTCAGTATTTTACCCCACCTCAAGCCTTGGAACAGTGTCAAAACACTGCTAACAAGCTCAATACATTTTATAACCAAGATCAGATGAGCTATCTTGCCAGCGATACTATTAAAGGTAAACCTGTGGTCTGTGCGGTTGCGCGTCGAGGTCTGAATTGTGACAGCTATCAGAGCGAAGTCCTATTTTCATTGAATCAGCCGGTTCCTCCTAATGAGCTTCTATACAATATGCTGGGGGATAATTTCAAAGGGTCTAATATTCCTTTATCTCGCACAGTCAGTCGGATCTATACGGATTTAAGACCATTGTGGTGGCCTTTTCCATGATATTTCAACTCAGTTAGTCCTAAATTACTACGAACTAAATTAATTGCCACCTTGATTAAGCAGGCACTGTTGCCTGGCTATTCTAGCCACTTCATAGTCGGATTTAAGTTTAATTGCACGGTCAAATGCAGCTATAGCGTCGGCATGAGGTTTCCCTAGACACAAAGATTTACCTAGATAAAACCAAGTTTGGGCTTGTTGAGTGATGCTTAACTGAGCATCTTGGAGTATGTCCTTAAACTCTGAAGCTGCTTCCTGACCACGCTTAAGGCTGCTCAAAGTGATGCCTCTGCCTACTCGAGCAGGAAAATATTTAGGTGCATAGTTTATTGCCCTTTCATAGGAGGCGATCGCCTCAGAAAATTTCTCTTGCTGACGATAACTATTGCCTAAAAAGGTAAGGGCAACAGCAAACTCCCCCGCAATATTCTTCGCTCCATCAGTTGCTTCGATGCCCTCTAAGATCTCAATAGCCTGCTGAACTGATTCGAGTGATTCCTGATCATTCCCTAAAACTCCGAGAGACTCGCTTTTGTTAATTAGAAAAATAGGGTCAGCTTGATTAAGGGAGATCGCCTTGTCAAAAGCAGCGATCGCTTCTTCGTCTCGCTGCAAATTATGCAAAGCTTCTCCCTGGCAATTCCAGGCATAAACTGCCGCGGGATTGATAATGGAGGCGGTAGAACAGGATTCTCGCATTGCTTCGTACTGTTGTAGTCCCGCTAGAGCATATCCCCGATTAGTCCAGGCTTGGAAATAATTACTATCTATTTTGAGGAGCTTATTGTATTTTTCTACTGCCTCACTATAGAATTTCTGCTTGAGTAGTTCATTGCCTTGCTCAAAAGTTGTTTTAACAGTTATGCGTTTGAAGACATTGTTGAACAATATACTGAGTAAACCGATCAAGGTAAGGAGCAGTAAAAGATTTTTGAGGTTCAACCAACTATCTTGGGATTCAGCGATCTGCGATGCAGTTTTGACCAGTCCTGGAGCTTTATTCCCAAAAGTTTTTACCTCTTGAGGTTCTTTGGGGTTGGCTTGGATTTTTAAGGTTCTGGCGATCCAGCTAGGGGTGAACACAGACTGATAGATGCGGTTCGCTACCACCAACTTATCCTGTTGTCTAACCACTAAACCTGAATTAAGCAATTCCTGCTGCTCTTGACTGTCGTCGATTAATATCGTCCCCGTCAAAACTTTTTCATATAGCTTGAGCAACTGTGACGGAGAACATCGATGATTATTGAGCAAGCGATTGCTAATTCCGCTCAGGTGGGATTTCAGTTCGTTGTTTGACCAATTATCAATGACCTTAGTCTGAACCAGATCATCAATCCGCTTTTCTTCTTCCTGAGTAGAGAGAGGATGGAGAGTTTGGGTGATTAAAGAAAATAATTTCTGAGTTAAGAGGGAATGACCATTCGTCCAAAACAAAACTCGCTCTAAAGTCTTTGCTGAACCAGCTTCCTGTCCCTCAAGCTTGAGTAATTTGCGCTTAATTTGCAGAAAGCCTTCGTGAACTTTCTGCGAGTAATCTTGCTCATTACTGAATTCGCCCAACCCCTGTCGAAAGTATTGTGGTTCTTTCTTGCGACCTAGCGCATCGGCCGCTGAAACAGGACTTGATTCAACTTGAAGATGACTTAAAAAAAAGTCTAGAGTGGTCTGTTTCAGCCAACCTTTAGCGATCGCGACTTCACCGAACTTCCGTTTACTGCCCTGCTGCTCAACTAAAATAGCTTGAATCTGTTGTTCATCCAACAATGCTGCCTGCTTCAAGTACTGACCAATCGGTTGTTTAGGCTGTTCGGTCACCAAACTAAACCAACGCTCAGCAAAAAAGTCAGCGGTTTGAGGACTAATTTTTCCGTCCTGAGCTAGAATTTCCCCTATAGTCAAATTACTATCGGTCTGTTTTTGCTGTTTTAGAGCCTGATTCACTTGTTCAGCAGATACTAAACCCGCCTGCTGTAAAACCGCTCCTAAAGGTACTTGGTTGCGAGAGAGAGACACTATGTTCCAGTAAAACTAATTTATTGAGAATAAACAATCAATCAAGAGGTTGCTTAATTAGGATCGGTAATGTTCAGATCTAAGATTAACGTAACTAACAATAATCAATCTATATATTGTAAGAACAGGATCATCGACATGGTTACCGTTAGAGCGAGAAATACTTCAAAATTAATATAGGTATTGTGTATTCTATCAATAATTGCACCAAAGTTACCGCTGCCCTTTGGGCTAAAGTCAAGACTAACACAAGAGCAGAACATCAAGGTTTAAAGGTGGATCAAGCCAGAAGTCAAGATAAAACTTCTTGATTTACGAGCAAGTTGAATCATAATCAGGTTTAAGAGTTGTATTAACAAGATGTGAGTTTCAGAACAAATCATCAATCACAGATATAACTATAGATATAACTATAATTAATAGTTATTTTTTGCGCAAATATCCCCTCTTTGTTTATGGTTTCAATAGGTAAATTATCCTATTAATTGGTTGTTGTAGGGACAAAAAGTAGTTCTGAGATCGGCTTTATTGATTTAAGGGTAAATATAAGCAAAACTTATTTCAACCTAGATTAAAAATCTCATTACTAATGCCCGAACAATAAATAGTATTTTTCCCTTAGTATCAAAAATGATGCTAGAGAGTCAAGACAAATAAGCTCAATCAAAAAGAGCAAATTAATCTTTCTTTGCTAGCAGTATATCGATATTTCACCTTAATAAAGAGGAAAAATTACATGGCTACTTACAACGTTACCTTAAAAATGCCTGAAGGGGAGCAAACCATTGAAGTACCTGATGATGAGTACATTCTTGACGTTGCTGAAGAACAAGGGTTAGATTTGCCTTACTCTTGTCGTGCTGGTGCTTGTTCAACTTGTGCGGGCAAAATTGAATCCGGTACTGTAGATCAATCTGATCAATCTTTTCTTGATGATGATCAAATTGAAGCAGGGTACGTTCTTACTTGCGTTGCTTATCCTAGCTCCGATTGTACAATCACTACTCACCAAGAAGAAGAGCTTTACTAAGAAATTAGCAAAATTAATTAGAGCTATTTATTCTCAGGCGTTCTATCTATCGTTATATTCATTGATATTCGTAGATTAGAACGTCTTTTAGATTTTTTGTGACTTCCAGCTTATGGATTTAGTTTACTTGCTGAGGAATATCTAACGGATAACATCGCATTTGAGGAAAATCTCTGTTGATTAGAGCGATCGCCGAAGCCTGACTAACTTGATCTAAAGCCAGCAACTGAGCCGTCCCGTCTCCTTGGGAACCCACCCCTTTACCGCCATAAATATAAGGTTGTAGTGGTGGATGACGGAGTAACTGGTGTAAAAGAGCTGCCTTTAGCTGTTCAGGACAAGCGGGAACAACATAGCGATCAAATTCTTCTTGGGCTTGATTCATCAAAGCTCCCAGTTTTTCAACCTTACCCTGTTCCAAAGCGCTGACCACCTGTTTAACTAACTTTTGGTTCATCTCCCCTAAGTATTTTTGTACCTGAACCGCGATGGGGTCTTGAGGGTGGGGATAGCACTGGTTTAGTTGAGCCAGAATTTTTTGGGTGTTTTTAGTTCCAGCTAAATCGACAATAATCAGCGAAAAATCTGCTCCCACAGATAATGCTTTAGTGGTGCAGCGATCGCCATCAAAAGTCATTAACCTTGGTTGCTTACCATAGCCACAGGCTTGATCTAGTCTGCCACATTGACTAGGGGTAGTTCTTTCTCCCCAATAAGCTAATTCCATCTCCGACTCAAGACTCAAACCAAGATGGTAGAGCTGGTTAAATGCCCTCGCCACTAAAACACAAATGGCGGCACTGGAAGATAAACCCTTTTGTAATGGCAAATCCATTGCATAGTTATCCAGAAATAACCCTCCCACTGGATAACGAATTAAAGCCTGATAAGCTACTCCCGCTACATAGCTATAAAAATCATTCCTCTGTGCCATGACTAACAATGGCTCCTCAGCCATGACTAATTCTAGTACCTGAGGAGAATGGAGAGTCTGACAAATTAGCTGAGAATGCTGCTGAACATGGGCAGAGATCCCCTGGTTGGTGCCCACTACCACCGCCATTCCTGGTTGAATCTGGGGATTGAACTGTCGATATTCCCCTGCCCAATCACTATGTTCGCCAACAAGACATAAACGACCAGAAACAAAAAAGTGCATAAGCTTAAAATGCTTAATGTTTAACTTGCTTTTTCAAGAAATACAATAGTAGTCTATTCATAAATTTTGAATCTATCCTGTTAGAATGTTGTTTGCTAATCTCCAACTATTAAGTTCAACCATCATATCTAACCATCAAACCCATAACTGATGATTGAGATAGCGTAAACCGAATCAAGCAATCAAGTTATTTTAAATCAAGTTATTTACAAGTTATTTAATTTACTAATCACGACAAAATTGAACTTTTTTCACAGGAAAGCAAGCCACAATAAATGTCCGAGAGTTAAAGTATGTCTGATCAAATATTAGTTCATCAAAGGATTAGGCTCCAAGCCCTTGCCCTAAAGGACTAGCTTCGCGTCGTACCCGAATGGGTATACTATTCGGGATCGCGATTAAATTCCTCTAACCGCATCAAGTGCTTCCTGAAAATGCACTGATAAAATTAAATTATTATAATTACCATGAAAATTATTACCGCCCTAACCGCCTCTCTCCTCAGTTGTTCTGGTTTTCTTGGACTGGCTTCCCCCGCTCAATCTGCCGTTGGCCCTTACTGTCAGTTCGCCCCAGAAGAAGTAGCAGCCAAAGAAAAGTTGCTCCAAGCATCTTTAGGCAACGAGCAGACGAAGGCAGAGTATGATGCAATTCTGCAAAAACATCGCACCATGCTCCAGACTTGTCGTAGTCAAACTTGGCCCGGAGAACAAGCTGTTTGGCTGAGGCTCTATCCGTGCGATATTAACCCAGGTTCGATCGATTATGTATTAGACCGCATTGTTAATTTAGGCTATAACAAAGTACATCTAGAAGTTTTTTACGACAGCCAAGTTTTATTACCCCCTGGAGACAATCCTACCCCCTGGACTCCCGTAGTGCGATCGCCTGATGGAGATCAAATTGATTTATTACAACAGGCGATCGATAAAGCCCATCAACGAGGTTTAAAGATCTACGCTTGGCTATTTACAATGAATTTTGGCTACACCTATGCTCAACGACCTGATCGCCAGGAAGTACTGGCTCGCAACGGTGCAGGAGACAATAGCCTTAACCACGTCCACGATCGCTCTCAAGCCTTTATCGATCCTTATTCCGATCAGGCGCAGACCGATTATTATAATTTAGTCCAGGCAGTACTTAGGCGGCAGCCAGATGGCGTTTTATTTGATTATGTGCGCTATCCCCGGGGAATTGATGGCAAGTCCTATGTGCATAACGTCAAGGATCTGTGGATTTATGGCAAATCTTCCCTCAATGCTTTATATGATCGGGCAACGAATCAGAAGGGATTAGCGCTAATTAAAAAATTTGTTGATCGAGGGAATCTATCAGCTCAGGATGTAGAAAACGCTGATCAGCAGTATCCCGAAGAAGCTCAAGCCAAATGGCAGGGTAGTCCCTCTGAGTCTGACGCCAAAGCCACTGCTGCATCCCGTCAGTACAAGCTGAACAAAGACTTATGGCTCTTTTCTGTTGCCCATGCAGCCCAAGGAGTGATTGATTTTCTTTCCCTTGCCGCTCAACCAGTGCAGGATCGGGGACTGGCGGCGGGAGCAGTATTTTTCCCTGATGCGAACCGCCTTGTCGGGGGAAAAGGATTTGATTCTCGTCTTCAAGCCTGGGATAAATTTCCCAAAGATTTAGAGTGGCATCCAATGGCTTATGCTATCTGTGGAGACCAGACCAATTGCATTACCGATCAAATTAAAAGTGTGATCAAAACATCCCCCACCACAGTTGTCACTCCCGCTTTAGCTGGTGCTTGGGGCAAAACATACCGTGACCATCTGCCCTTAGAAACCCAAATCGAAGCCCTGCGCAAAGCCACCCCAGAAGTAAATTCCATCAGTCATTTTAGCTATTCTTGGATCGAGCCAGAGCTAGATAATCGGCGCAAAGCTTGCCGTATTTTCTGATTTTTGGAAAAATGTTGGACTTATGATTAGTATCTGCTATGATAATAAGCGTTGCAAACTTGCGGATGTGGCGGAATTGGTAGACGCACTAGATTTAGGTTCTAGCGTTTTCGGACGTGAAGGTTCAAGTCCTTTCATCCGCACTTGTCGTAGTTCAGTCTTGGATTGATTTAGCAATCATCTCCAAACACACTAGAGCTACGACCTGCTCAAAACTGACTCGGATTATGTTACCCATTGCTTACTTTTCCGAAGGCTTGAGGCGAGTGAGCTTAAGACTAAACTCCCCTCCACTGGTATCACCATAGGCTCTCACCCGTACAATGTATTTTCCTCCTTCAGTAATACGAGAAAAAAGTAGGGAGTTGGTGGAACCATCAGGGCCATCATCATTCTCAGCAATTTTAGCGCCGTCTCCTGCAATCAACATCACCATCGAATCAAAGTTCTCTGAGGTCAGATCAATAGTTACTTGATCTCCTTTCTCTAACTCCACAGAGTAATCTCGGGCAAATCCCCCATCTCCCGTAGGAATATCATTGATCGTCAGGACATCAGATACTTCTTTTTCTGAGGTAATCGCTTGAGGATTATATATTTTTGAATCGGCTTGGGCTGGTAATGTCTGCAATCCCAGGCTACAAAAGGCAATGCCTATGGCTAGCTTCTCGATCATTGCTGTAAACCTTGCAAACCACTTATGGGGAGACTGAATAACCATACCAAGACTGTATAAAATAGCTTTAGGAATTGAGTAACTATATTATATATAGGTCACAATCGGTCACAAAGACTAAAAAACAATGTTTAGATTTTGAATCTTAGACTTTAAATTTGTATCTGATTAAACGGATAGTTATAAAATTCTAGGTACAACGGCAAACACTCAGAGCTAGTTTTAAGCATGAAGGTTATTCACGGGACTTGGATACCAGAAGATTCGGGCAACTACATTCAACCAGGTTCATTTTATCTCTGGGTGGAAACTTCATCTCCAACTAAACGTAAGGGCAAAAGCCGACCATCAATTCATCCAATTCATCCTGCTCATCTAGCAGCAGATGAGTTAGGAGCATTTTTAAGTCAAGAGTTAGGGATTAAAGATTCAATAGCAACCATCAAGCAAAATATCTCTTCCAAATATTTTGTTCTACCCACTGCCAATAACCAACCGCTACCTTGTCCCGAGTTAGCGAAGTATTTAGAAACAGAAATTGCAGAATCATATGATGGGTTTGAATATTGGCAGATTGACTGTTATCAAGTTGTAACTACTGTCAAAACCAACTCTTATCAAAATTCAAAAGCAATTAATATTGTTAAGCTACTGAAAGAAATTCATTTTTTAGCTTTATACAATTCAGAAGAGATACAACTGGGTTCGGATTTATTATTTTGGTATCACTACACTCAAGCTTTTAGCGAAGTCATTCTCAAAGATCAATATATTCCTGCCTTAAAATATCGCCAGTTATCAGCAGTTGCGACTAAAGGTAAGAAAAAAACTCAAAAATCTCAGTCTTATGAAATCTACGCCACATGGTCAATAATTTCTGAACAATACGAAGCCGACCTCCAAAAGTATGGGGAGTATATGCCTTTGATTTGTCTGTCAGGTGCCAACTCTCCCAGTCATGATATCGAATTCTGTAGGGCTGAATCCCTACTACGCCACTTTAGTGAGTATCTCCTCCAGGACTTGGTTACTCACACACCTTCTACCGCAGCCTTTGATAAAAAAATTGAGAATTCTTTAATTCATCATTGTTTTTACCCTGAACAACATAATCCTCTAACTAGCAATGTTCATCTAGAAGAATATCAACAATGGCTAGCTTGGAAAGAGAAAATCACTCGTACTTCCGCCAATTCCAGCTTCCACCTCTGTTTTCAATTACATGCTGCTGAACCAGACAACATGGATAATTGGCAGATTCAGTTTTTAGCTGCCGATAAACAAGACCCTTCTTTAAAACTAGCTTTGGGTGATTATTGGCTGATGAATAAAAAAGCTAAAGCGGGAGTATATCAACAGTTTGGTCAAGATTTTACTACCAATTTGCTCTTAAATTTAGGCTATGCCGCCAAGATGTATCCCAAATTGTGGCAGGGCATGGAAACGACCCAACCCGATCGCCTGAGACTAACTTTAACTGAAGCCTTTGATTTTCTCCAAGAAAGTGCCTGGGTATTAGAAAGTGCAGGATTCAAGATCATTGTACCTGCTTGGTATACCCCCGCTGGTCGTCGTCGGGCAAAAATGCGTCTGAAAGCCTCTAGCAGTGGTAAATCGGCTACTAAAACTAAAAATAAAGGCTACTTCAATCTGGATTCTTTAGTAGAGTATCAATATCAGCTAGCGATCGGCGATGAGCAAGTTACTACAAGTGAATGGCAACAGTTAGTTAATGCCAAAACTCCCCTAGTTCATTTTCGCGGACAGTGGATGGAACTAGACCGCGATAAGATGCAAGAGTTTCTGGAGTTTTGGCAAGCCCACGGTGATGAAAAACCGAAAATGACCATGCTGGAATTTCTCCAGCGTAGCGCCGAAGCAGGAGATGACTGGGAAGTCGAACATGACGAATCTTTATCAGAAATGATGGAGAAGCTGCAAGATAAAAGCCAGTTTGAACCAGTTGATGATTTAGAACAGCTTCAAGGCACTTTGCGAGAATATCAAAAGCGGGGTGTATCTTGGTTAAGTTATCTAGAACAATTGGGTATAAACGGTTGTTTAGCAGATGATATGGGACTTGGTAAGTCTATACAGGTGATTGCCAGACTCGTTCAAGAAAGAGAGTTTGTCAGTCAAGTAAATAAGAAAAGCAAACAGAAAGCATCGCCACAACTTTTACCTACCTTATTAATTGCTCCCACTTCAGTTGTCGGCAACTGGCTGAGGGAAATAGCCAAATTTGCGCCTCAGCTTAAAGCTAGAGTACATCATGGCAGCGATCGCCTCCAGGATCTATCAGAGTTTAAAGCTGATTGTTTACAGCAAGATATAGTCATTACTTCTTTTACCCTGGCACGCAAAGATGCCAAACTCTTGGGGAGCTTAGAATGGCAACGCATAGTCTTAGACGAAGCACAGAATATTAAAAACCCCAAAGCCGCTCAAACCAAAGCAATTCTCAAATTATCTGCTCAACACCGTTTAGCCTTAACGGGAACTCCTGTAGAAAACCGCCTGTTAGATTTATGGTCGATTTTCAACTTCCTCAA
>JBJOPG010000027.1:0-27569 GCA_046050865.1 Cyanobacteriota bacterium | reverse complement strand
CGCGATCGCCTGGTAGCATAAACCACATCGTAACCCTCACGCCATTTAGCAATCAACTGGGCAATTAATTCTGGAGGATCTTGCAAATCGGCGTCCAAAGGAATAACTGCTGCACCGCTGGCGTAATCTAGCCCGGCAGTCAAAGCAACCTCCTTGCCAAAATTACGGGAAAGACTAACAATCTTAATCGCAGAATCTTGCTGATTAAAATCAACTAGTGTTTCAAAAGTTCTGTCCGTACTACCATCGTTAATACAAATAATCTCATACCTAGTTTGAAGCTGTTTTAAAACAGGAGTCAATCTGGAAAATAAAGGTTTAATGCTGGAGGACTCATTGTAGAGGGGAATAATTACTGAAATTTCAACCGAATCAGAATTGAGAGACATCAGCACCTCAATAGGATAATGACACATCTTACGGCAATTTTTGTTGGTTTACGGAAATTTGTGGGAAAACAGTAAGGCGAGTATTTTTCAGATAAAACGAGTTTTCCAACTAAACACCATCCGCTTTAAACGGAATTACTATGAACTTTACTTCTTGCCCTGAACTTGTTTAACTAAGTGATTTAATTCTGGCAAGATAAGTTTGCTAACCGCCAATTCTACGGCATTGGCAGAGCCAGGGAGAGAGAAAACCAACTTGTCGCTTCTAACCCCAGCCACGGCACGAGAAGCGATCGCTCTAGAGCCAATTTCTTGATAACTCAAGTAACGAAATATTTCGCCGAAACCAGGAATCGTTTTGGTTAGCCAAGCACTCACCACATCATAGGTGGTATCCCTGGGAGCAATTCCTGTGCCACCACTAAAAATAATTACTTCTAAGGCAAACTGAAGCTCTAGATAATCTAGTAAGTCCTGAATTGCTGCGGGTTCATCCTTGACAATGGTATAGGTCAAGATTTGATGTCCTGCGGTTTGGAGTAGCTGCTGAATTATTTGACCACTGCGATCGCTTTGAGGGGTGCGAGTATCGCTAACGGTAATTACCGCACAGTTTATCGCCAGGTTTTGGCTATCTGGGTGAGGAATCATCAAGTTAAGACCAGATAAATAGTTAATTTGAACAGAAAGGGAGCAGGAGAAATCTTATGACAAATAATCTGATGACAAATATTGTGTCTAGATGTCCACCTAAAAGTACTAAGATTTCCCTGATTTTATTGATTATCTTAACTTTTTTATCTAATGTGTACCGAGCAAATTAAGACTTCCCTAAGCCATGTTCTTCAGCGTATTTATTCATAAAACGAACAAAGCGGTCGAATTCTTCGGGAGATTTCATCACCAATACGGCTTCAATCGCTCTAGCTTCACCGTTAATAAACTTCCCCTTGACTTCCCGCGTCACAATTTCCCCCTCATCGTCAATTAGATACAGTCCAGTGATCTCATCGCTGCTTTCTTTTTTTAAAATTTGGGGATCTTCAAAGTAGAATGTCGCTGTACCAGTATTACCTGTCTTAGAGCGAGTAACTTTGACGTCAGGAATAACATCTTCTGCTACACCTCTAGCAAATTGCATTTCTGCCACGTTCTTAAACTCCTAATTTATACTCATAATCTGTTAATAACTCTTAATCATCTCATAGATTTTGAACCAGCATCAGGAGTTTGAACAATTCTGGCGAAGATTTTTGGGTAGAGCTAGATTTGTCAGGTCAAATTGAATGAGAATATTTTGTAGAATTCCAGTTGAGGTTATTAATGGCGACTAGTTACCGAAATAGTGATGCTGCGATCTGCTGTCAGAACCATGATCAAAAACATGATCCAAACCATAATTTTCAGCATCGTAGACCTATCGCCGTCGATCTTTTTGCTGGGGCGGGAGGCATGACCCTAGGGTTTGAACAGGCAGGATTTGATGTTTTAGCGGCAGTGGAACTAGATCCGATTCATGCTAGCGTCCATGAGTATAATTTTCCTTTCTGGACAACCATTTGTCGCAGTGTTAGCGAAACCAGCTCTCAAGAAATTAGAACCCAATCCGCAATTGGCGATCGCGACATTGATGTCGTTTTTGGAGGGCCTCCTTGTCAAGGTTTCTCTTTAATGGGTAAACGGGATCTTAGTGACGATCGCAATTCTCTGGTTTTCAGTTTTTTACGTCTGGTGTTGGACTTACAGCCTAAATACTTTGTGATGGAAAATGTGCGAGGCATGACCATTGGCAAACACAGACAAGTTTTAGAAACCGTCATGGCAGAGTTTGAACGTCATGGCTATGAGGTTCAGCAGAATCCTCAAGTATTAAACGCGGCTCACTATGGAGTCCCCCAAAACCGTCAGCGATTATTTCTTTTGGGTTGTCGTCAAGGTTTGACCCTACCCCAGTATCCTGAAGCAATCACCCAGCGACAAGCTACTTTATCCCCAGCACCAACGGTAGCCGAAGCCATTGGCGACTTGCCAGAGGCCAATCATTTCCCCGAATTAAAATTACGGGACTGGGTGGTAGCTAGTTATGGAGAACCCAGCCCCTATGCCCGCAAATTACGTACTCCTAGTTTGGTTAAAGACAATTATGCCTATGGTCGAGAATATCCAGCAGAACTTTTGACCTGTAGTCGCCGTACCAATCATACCGCTGAGACTATTGCCCGATTTGAGCAAACAATTCCTGGAAAAAGCGATCGCATTAGTCATTTTTATCGTTTAGATTTGGCGGGTTTGTGTACCACCCTCAGAGCGGGAACAGCCAGCAATCATGGCGCTTTTACTTCCCCCCGTCCAATTCATCCCATTACGCCCCGCTGTATCACCGTCAGAGAAGCAGCAAGACTTCATTCTTATCCTGACTGGTTTATGTTTCACGCTACTAAATGGCATGGCTTTCGTCAGATCGGCAATTCTGTTCCCCCCCTCTTAGCTCAGGCGATCGCGCAAGAAATCATCAAGGCTTTAAAGTTAGTGCCAATCAAACCTCAGCAGCAGTTTAATTTGGTTCTCACAGAATTACTTCAGTTCAAGATGACTCAAGCAGAACAATATCATCACTTAGAAACTAGAGCGATCGCTCGTCGGAGTGTTGTTAAACCGATTTTCCCGTAGAGGGATTTAGGGACTTGGGGACTTGGGGATTTGGGGACTTGGGGACTTGGGGACAGCGATCACTGACCTAGAGGTTTATTTTGTATGAATCACAATGATTTGTGATCACAATCTCATGTTTGGACTATGTGAAGTCACGGTGAAGTAATTGCAAAGCTTTTATAAAGGTAATCAGGTTGCACCGAAGACTTCTAAGTCGGACACAACAATCAATCGATTACCAATTTAAATTTAAAAGTTACTTGTTATGGATACTTCAAAAAACAATATTAAAAACATTTTCAGCACCGACATGTCGATTATGGAAGATTGGCAGGGAGGTTACAAACTAGAGCTTGACTTAACTACCGAAGCAAAAGCACAGGATTGGCAACTAGATTTTAGCCTGCCCTACAAGATCAAAGCAGCTTACGGAGTGGAGTTGATGGACAACGGCGATGGGAACTACAGCATCAAAGGACAAAACGATCAGGTCAATCTAGAGTCGGGACAAACTATTAAACCCATTTTCATCATCGAAGATGGCGGCAAAGAAGCTTTAGAACTTCAGATCACTGGTAGCTCGGCAATGGGGGAAATGGCTCCCATAATGCCAGCAGAAACTCCTGTAGCAGAAACCCCAATAATGCCAGGTGAAACCGAAGCTGATGGGAAAATCAGCGTTACACCATCCATCACTGAGGATTGGAATGGTGGCTACAAACTCGAACTTGACCTGAAAGCTGAATCTGCTGTCAATAATTGGAAGCTAGACTTCGATCTGCCCTACGAGATCAAAGCTGCTTATGGCGTAGACCTGATAGATAACGGTGACGGTCACTATACTATTCAAGGACAAAACGATCAAGTCAATCTCACATCAGGACAATCAATTAATCCGATCTTAGTGATCGATGACGGTGGAAAAGAAGCCGTAAAACCAGAATTTGGCACTCCTGAACCTGTAAGTACACCTGAGCCTGTCAGCACACCCGACCCTGTAAATACACCCGACCCTGTAAGTACACCCGACCCTGTAAGTACCCCTGAACCTGTCAGCACACCGGAGCCTGTCAATATTCCTGACTCCTCTGGTGAACCCGTAGGGCAAAGTGGACAATTCTCCTATGGCGAAGCATTACAGAAAAACTTCCTCTTCTTTGAGGCCAACCGTTCTGGCGCTTTACCCAAGGATAACCGTTTAGAATGGCGCTCCGATTCCACGACTAACGATGGTAAAGATGTTGGCAGAGATTTAGCTGGAGGCTATTTCGACGCAGGAGATCACATCAAATTCATTCAACCCATGGCATTTAGTAACACGATGCTGGCATGGGGTGGGGCAGACTACAAAGAAGCCTATGCCCAATCAGGACAACTTGATGAACTAATGGAAGCGGTCAAGTGGGGTACAGACTGGTTCTTAAAAGCTCACGAAATGGATGGTTCAGGGAAAACTGAGCGCCTTTGGGTTCAGGTAGGAGACAAAACCGACCATGACCACTGGGTATCTCCGGAAGAAATCGAGAGTAAAGCAGCTCGTCCATCCTTTTATATTGATAATAGTCGTCCTGGTTCTGATGCAGCGGCGGGGACTGCCTCGGCTCTTGCCTCGGCTGCGGTACTATTCCGTGGTACTGATGATGCCTATGCTGATGAATTGGTTAAAAATGCTGAAGCTCTCTATGAATTTGCTGAAACCCATCGCGGTAAGTATAGTGATTCCGTGCCTCAAGCTTCTCCTTTCTATACTAGCTGGAGTGGTGATAGTGATGAAATGACTTTAGGTGGAGCTTGGTTATATCGAGCCACGGGGGATAGTAAGTATTTAAGTAAAGCTGAGAACTACTTTAAGAGTGAGGTGGGTTCTTTAGGAGACTGGTCTTATGCTACAGACAATCATTCTTATGCTGCTGCAACATTACTGGCAAAAGATAGTAGCGACCCCTTCTTTAAGCAACAGACTCAAAATTGGCTGAATACTTGGGCAGACGGCAAGGGTAGTGTGAAATATACCAGCGGTGGTTTTGCCCACCGTGCCAACTGGGCTTCCGTACCATTAAATATGTCCGCTGCCTTTGCTGCGGAATGGTACAACGACAATGTGGAAGCTAATTCTAAGTTCAGCGATTTTGCCCACAATCAGGTGGACTATGTTCTGGGGGATAATCCTGCTAAATTCAGCTATGTAGTTGGATTTGGGGATAATTATGCTCAACGAACTCACCATCGGGGTTCTGCGGATACTGCTCCTCTAGATAGTAGCGATCGCCCTAATGATCATCTACTCTATGGTGCAGTTGTGGGTGGCCCTGGTGCAGTGGATGACTTCTCTCACAATGACCGTCGTGACGATTGGATCACCAATGAGGTGGGAACTAGCTATAATGCTCCCTTCGCTGGAGCGGCAATTCAACAGTATGAGAACCTCGGTGGCGACCCGCTTTCTGAAGCTCAACTGGATCAGTTGATTGGTGTTGATGCCAATGGGACGGGTTTTTAGAACAAGCTCTTAGCTTTTAGCTTTTAGCTCTTAGCCTGGGTTAATCTACTGAATCTCGAATATAAAGTTAAGTAGTTAGTTATAAAGCGATCGCTCTTGTCAAGATTTTGAGAGGGCGATCGTTTATCCTTGAGAGCTTTATCTGTTAGGGCGATCGCCCCTAACCTAACTTGTACTAACTTTTACTCAACAGACTACGCATCTTATCTTCTTTCTGACTGGAGCCATATACGGGAGAGAATTTTGCCAGTAACTCCCGAAATTCAGCGCCGTTAATTGTTTCTTGTTCGATCAGAATATCGACAATGCGATCGACAGCTAATCGATTCTCACTGATAATACTCCTGGCTTTATTGAGACAATCAAAAGCGATGTTTCTAATCCGGATATCTATCTGAGCAGCAACTTCTTCGGAATATTCATTTCTAGAGCCTGAATCTCCTCCTAAAAATACTGGTTGATCCTGACCTTCAAGAGCGATCGCCCCTAGATCAGACATACCAAACTTAGTTACCATTTGTCGCGCAAAAGAAGTTACCATCTGGATGTCTTGGCTTGCTCCTTGGGTTACTTCGTCAATCCCAAAAATCTCTTCCTCCGCCGCTCTACCCCCTAAGGTGGCAGCGATTTTAGCCAGAATTTTACTTTTGCTTTCTAACCCCATTTCTTCATCGGGAGTGAACCATGTTAGCCCTCCAGCCCCACCACGTGGAATCAGAGTCACTTTCTCCACAGGATCATGACCAGGAACCATCGTTGCGACGATCGCATGACCAACCTCGTGGTAGGCAATGAGCCGCTTAGATTTACTATCTACCAAGGGAACGCCCTCCATCCCCGCCACAATACGGTCTACCGCATCATTTACTTCCAGCATGGTGACGGCTGATTTATGTCTTCTGGCAGTTAAAATGGCTGCTTCATTGAGGAGATTAGCAAGGTCTGCACCACTAAAACCAGGGGTACGTCGGGCGATCGCTTCGAGGGATACTTCAGGAGCAATTTTTTTACCCCGGGCATGAACTTCAAGAATACCTAGGCGACCCTGTAAATCGGGATAGTCGACCATCACCTGGCGGTCAAAACGACCAGGGCGCATTAGTGCTTTGTCTAGAACATCAGGGCGGTTGGTGGCAGCAATCACGATAATGCCACTGTTCCCCTCAAAGCCATCCATTTCTGTCAGGAGCTGGTTTAGGGTTTGTTCCCGCTCATCATTACCCCCGCCAATACCTGTGCCTCTTTGGCGACCAACCGCATCAATTTCATCGATAAAGACCAAACAAGGGGCGTTTTCTTTGGCTTTTTTAAATAGGTCGCGAACCCGGGATGCTCCCACCCCGACAAACATTTCGACAAATTCTGAACCCGAAATACTAAAAAAGGGTACTCCTGCCTCCCCTGAAATTGCTTTAGCCAAAAGGGTTTTACCCGTCCCAGGCGGCCCTACCAATAATACGCCACGGGGAATCTTGGCTCCTACTGCGGTGAATCTTTCAGGCTCCTTGAGGAAAGTGACAACTTCCTGTAGTTCTTCTTTGGCTTCTTCAATGCCTGCCACATCATCAAACTGAATGCCTGTCTTAGCTTCCATTTGAAACTTGGCTTTAGAGCGACCAAAGTTCATCGCTTGACCAGAAGCATTTGCCGAGCGACGTAAAATCATAATCAACCCCGACAACAGCACCATAATGATGATTAGGTTGAGTAAAATGCCTACCGTTGTGGAATGGTCGGTGGAATTTTTAATACTAAAGTCAACGTCTTTAGCGCGAATTTTGGGAATTAAGTCCTGGTTACGGTCAAACAATAAGACTTCGCTAGCAGGGGCATTTTGGGGTTGCCCTTTTAAAACTACATGGGCTTTGTGAGTAGTTTCATCAATCTCGACCTTGGTTATCTGGTCTGATTCGAGTTTTTTGATAAATTCACTGTAACTTAAACTTGTATCATTTTTGGTACGCTGTTGAGCCAGAACGGGAGTTGCCAAGAAACAGGTCTGTAAAATCATCCATCCCGCAGCTAGCCGACCAACAATAGTCTGGGTTTTTAGGGTTTGGCGATTTAGCCGACGGACGGGAGTAATGTCTAGCTTCATTTGCTGCTGAATTTGACAATTTTCCATAGTGTTTATTGTTTAGCCAGATTAGCTATAGTTATTATGATTAGCTCAATAGGTAATATAAAATCTGAAAATAGTTCTGAAAATAATTCTCCACTTGGTGAAGAACTCCAGCCTAACTAATAATCTTCATCTTCCCAATAATTTTTCTATGAGTTTTCCTCCTAATTTAACAGATCTGATTATCCATAAGCTACACTTCTCAAGAATTGAAAACTGCTGTAAGTTGTTTATCTTCCTCGTCGTAGGTCATAAATTACCTTCTCTGCTAACCAGTCAGGGTCGCGATCGCGATGATGTTGATGTATCCCTATCAGTAAACGATTTGCCGTTTTAGGATCGTTAATTAAGCGTAAGAGTTGACGACGTAATTTAGGGCTTACGCGATCAATTAAAGCTTTGGAACTAGTTTTACCAAATGAGGGGCTTAATCTTCTCGACGGTCGCTGACGAGATAATTGCCAGCCAATGATTCCTCCTCCTGAAATTAATCCCGCCAAAACCAAGATCTTGGTCAAGTTTTCTTCAGCACTACCTTGATTATTGTTATGGTTAATCAGGTCTTGCAACTTACTTTGCAGCTCACTTTGCAATCCACTATTTACTTGTAATATTTGATTTTGGGTGCCGTTGCTATTATATTCAAGGGCAACCGCTCCAGCGACCTGATATTTACTGTACACTGTAGTCCAAACTATAGCTCCAAGCGTCAGAGATATAATCTTTAGCATAGATATAATGATTTATATTTGATAGATAAAAATACTAAAATAAGAGTTTTTAATCGATAGCTTAAGTAGTTTCTATTGTAGAAAAATCTAGTTACTATTTGGGCTTCAAAATAAATAATTGTATATTGCTAGATCAACAAAATACTAGCTAGCATTTTGCTCTGTTTTCAGCTTCATCAAGCCAGCCTGTGAGTTTTTAAGAATCTAAACAAACGGTTTACCAAAAAAAGCTTTTTCTGATTGAGCTAAGAGCTAAGAGCTAGGGCGAAGCCCTTTATTTACCGCCAATCAAACCACGACGATTATCTGCTAAGGAAAATTGGATAAACTTCTGTAGATACTGAACATGTCGATTGTCTATTAGTTGATCGAGTTGGGCGATCGCTTCTTGCACTGGCAGATTTTGTAAGTAAAGTAACCGAAAAGCCTGTTTTAATTGACGAATTTCTACCAGACTAAACCCCCGCCGTTTTAAGCCAACTAGATTGAGAGAGCGTACTCGTGCCGGGTTACCCTCTACCATCATATAGGGTGGGACATCCCGACTAATGCGACTCATTCCCCCCACCATGGACATGCTGCCAATGTGGACAAACTGATGAATCCCTAGGACTCCACTGATAATTGCCATCGATTCAATGTGTACATGACCAGCGATCGCCACACTGTTAGCAATGACTACCTCGTTACCAATAATGCAGTTATGACCAATATGGCTATAGGCCATCAGTAGGTTATCATTACCAATGACCGTAGCTTCCCCTTCCTCAGTGGCGCGGTTAATGGTGACATACTCCCGAATCCGATTGCGATCGCCAATAATTACCTCGCTATTGGCACCCCGATATTTGAGATCTTGGGGTTCTAAGCCAATGGCGGCACCAGGAAAAATTTGGTTATCTCGACCAATGGTGGTTAATCCATCGATGACTGCGTGGCTACCAACTACTGTATTGGCACCAATTCTGACTTGGCTGCCGATCACCGCATAAGGTTTGATCTCCACCGTCGGGTGTATTTGAGCATTTTTATTGATAACAGCAGTTGGATGAATTAAGGCTGTCAAAATCAATTCTCCTAAAGGCTATGGTGATTTCCGCTGGGGAACAGTTAATTATCAGTAGGGATAAGAAAGTAAGCCTTGATGGATTACTTCACTTTCTTCCACTGGCAATTCAAAGTTATGCACGATGATAGCTTATCTATTCAGGATGAACAGGCTAAAAAGATTAAGTTTACTGCTTACTGTTCAATCAACGAAAATAACATTTCACCTTTGACTGCTAATTCACCATCAACTTCTCCTTTACCCTGCATTTTAGCAATCCGATTTTGCTTTAGGGATAAAAGTTCGACGGTCATAGTTAAGCGATCGCCAGGGGTCACCGGACGACGAAACCGCACTTTATCAATCCCCGCAAAGGCGAAAAACTTGCCTTGCATCCCAGGCAGTTGTACTAAAATAATTCCCCCGACCTGCGCCATAGCTTCTACCATTAAGACTCCAGGCATCAACGGAAAATTAGGAATATGCCCAGGAAAAAAGGGTTCGTTAAAGGTTACATTCTTAATACCCACTGCCATTTCTCCAGGAACATAATCGATAATGCGATCGACCAGGGCAAAAGGATGACGATGGGGTAATAGCTGATGAATTTCTTGAATATTAAAAGTGGTTTTAGGTTGAGGGGGGGAAATTTCGCTGACAGAATCCATTATTTTAATTACTGATTTTTAATTACTGATTAATAAATACAAATTACTCAATATTGATCTAGATTTGGGCTAGCTTTTGGGCTAATTGAGTATGTAGTTTGTGACTGGCTTTATAGGCAATGATATGAGCTGTTGGCAATTGACCTAATAAACTCAAATCTCCTACTAAATCTAATAGTTTATGACGGGCTGGTTCATTCGTAAATCTGAGGGGTGGATTGACCCATCCCTGATGACTACAAACTAGGGCATTTTCTAAGCTTCCACCTTTAATTAATCCTGCCTGTTGTAACTGTTCTATTTGCTCTGCAAAACCAAAAGTACGGGCGGGAGCAATTTCCGTCGCAAAATCTTGTTCCCCAGGACTCCAACTATGCCACTGATTACCGATCGCTTGATAGGGAAAATCAATTCCGTAGGTCAAGCGGGTTTGCGTCGCAGGTAAAGCTGCCACAAAACAGTCTCCATCACGAATCCAAATCGGTGACTCAGGAGTAATAGCTAATGGTTCAAGCTGATGCTTTTGAGGCTGGATTCCAGCTAGAGCGATCGCCTCGCACCAATTTTTACCTGAACCATCTAACAAGGGCAATTCTTCTCCATCGATTTCAATGCGCGCATCATCTACTCCCGATGCGATAAGAGAAGCTAAAAGATGCTCTACAGTTCTAACTTTAGCTGTTCCCACAAGTAATTCAGTGGATAAGGTGGTTTGTCCTATTGCCACGATTTGAGCAGGAATTTGTGGTGCGGAGGGCAAATCTACTCGCACGAAATAACGACCGGCACCTGGTAGAGCCGGCATTACTTTTACCGTCGTCTGCTTACCCAGGTGCAGACCTATGCCTGACAGTTCAAAGGCTTGACTCAGCGTATTTCCCATATTTGCCGAGAGTAAACAGATTTACTCATATTTAATTTAAAAATTCAAAGTTTATTCTAAAACTTCTCTCCAATCCCAAATTGAATCTGATTATCTCCATCATCACTAATTGCATAATCCACGCGAATTGTACCTACTGGGGATTGTACCCTCGCTCCTAAACCATAGCCAAACCCGCTACCAGGTAGATCTCTAACGCCTGAAGGATCTCCTGGCACCTTATTTTCTGACCCTAAAGCGCTACCGTAGTCAAAAAAGAGTGCACCACCAACAATTTTGAAGATAGGGAAACGATATTCGGCTGTAGCTTGAAAAAAGCTCTTGCCACTACCGACTTCTCCATCACCATAGCCCCTGATGGAGTTACTACCACCCAAGATAAAAGCTTCGTAAGGGGGTAGATCTCCCACTATAGTCCCTACTTGAACATTAAACGCCAAAGCTTCACTCTCTCCACCAAAGGGAACAATATTGATCGGGACATATTGACTGTAGTTAGCTCGAACCCGATTAAAGAAAATACCGTCCACAGGAATGGTTTGTTCTGTGCCAACTCTCAATAAAGAACCTTTAGTGGGTTGCAAAGGGTTATTGCGGCGATCGCGAGTGGCATTAAAACTCAAGGATAGTAAATCATCTGTTCCATCATCTCCGCCTGCTAGTTTAAAACCCTCTTCCGACAATGGAGCCAGATCTCCATCACTATTTTTGACTTCCACCCTTTGATATTTCAGCCCTGTTGATAGTGTCCAATCCCTGGCTTTAAAAGGATCACCGGGGAGAGGACGGGCAAAGTTAATCCCTGCTCCTGTACGGACAATCCTCGGAGAATCACCACCATTCTCTGTACTGATATCTTCATCTCCATTGAAAACTAGAGAGATGGAGCGACGACGAAAAGCATTAACAGTATAGGAAGTGCGACTATCACTTCCCGCAATCCACGGATCGGTAAAGTTGAGATCAAATAAGACGCTATCGTCACCTAACTGTATTTCTGTGCCTAAGGTCTGATTATTACCACCAAAGTTTTTTTGTTGATAGCTAGCTGTACCAAATAAGCCGCTATCAGAACTAAAACCAGCCCCTGCCGCCACGGAACCACTACTGCCTTCTACCACATCAATATTGACCACCACCTTACTGGGGTCTTCCCCTGGACTAAAGGAAAAACGAGCATCCTCAAAGATCCCTAAGCCATAGATTCGCTGTAAATCTTTGCTTGCCGTATCCCGATTAAAAACATCTCCTGGGGCAAGTTCTACTTCTCTGGTGACAATAAATTCGCGAGTTTTCCCCTTAATCGGTTCATTATTTTCATCAAAGTATCTCACTTTAATATTTTCAATGATGCCCTCCGCAACTACTAAGGTGACATCTCCTTCTGGGCTAACTTGGGGGGCACCGACTACCTGGGCTAGTTGATAGCCGTTCTTGCCATACCACTCATTTACTTTAATAATGCCTTGTTGGAGATCTCGCAAATTGAGAATGCGTCCGTAGTTGGCGCCAAAAAACTCATCAACTTTTTTCGCCGGTAGAACTCCGGCATTCTCATCCTCCGAAACAGTCTTGATATTGACATCTCTTAGAATCGGGTTGGCTTCGACGTTAAAAGTAATTCTCACCCCCAAAGGTGTATCTCCTGGAGTCACTTCTACATTTTGGAAAAAACCCGTCGCATACACAGCATTGACATCTTCCTGTAGTTGAGTTTTGGTGGTGGTTCTCCCCGGTTCTGTGGCAATGGTGGCGTAAACAATATCTTTTAACTCTTCGTTGGCGCCATTGACTACTACCTCTGCTACTAGAACACGAGGTTCCGTGGCAGCAGGACTCTGCTTATCTGGAGTTTCTGTTGTGCCTTCTTGGGGCTGGACTTCGATATTTTCCTTACCAGGAGTTTTAGATTCTGTGGGGTTAAATTCTGGCAACTTAATGTCAGGATCAACTTGAGGATTATCCGCAGCGGGCAATTTGGGTTCGGAATCTGTTTCGGCATCTGGCTTAGAGTCTGATTCTGAATTTTGAGCTAACTTAAACGCCTCAATTTTACCTAAGAGTGCAGCCCCATGTTTAACAACAACTTTATTTGATTCATGGAAAATGTTGCTGGAAACTTTGCTGGAAATGTTGCTCGACTGAGGATGGGCAGGGTTTTCGGCTCTACTTGGAAGGGTAATACTACCAGCGAGAGTTGTTGCCAAGATTGTCAGTAAGGTAGGAGATAGACGCAATTTTTTTACTTCGATAAACACTTCCACACACCAGATAGAGAATTATGGGGCAGACAATTTGGGGAATTATCTTGCTTTCGGTTGACCAATTTAACTCACTACAGACTAATAAGTAAGTCTTATTTACCATCGCAGTCTGAAATTTAGTAATTAACAAGCCTTAGTCAGATAGCGTTATGTAGGTTATCACTTTTTCTTCATAACTTTCGAGAGCATTGTAGGCGATTAGGCTGACGCCTAGCCTTCGGATCGCCAGATAACTAGTTCCCCGCTGTTGTTCTCAATACTTAGATTGAATTTAAGTTGATAAACTACCAGGAGAACATGACTATCCTCCTCACACTAAGTTCCCTATGGAGTGAATTAATTTTGCCTGTTTAGAGTGAACTATTAAAGTTAAATACTTGATAAATTGTTGGCTCAAATGGATTAAATCTAATTGCTCATGAGTTATAGAGCTTTAATATGAGATAAAACTCGCTGCTGAACCTCTTGATAGGCAGCTTCTACTTGACCTAAATCTTGGCGAAAACGGTCTTTATCTAGTATTCTAGATTGAGGATCAGCTTGGTTTTGATCCCAAAGGCGGCAAGTATCAGGACTTATTTCATCAGCTAAAAGCAAGTTTTGTTGGCTATCAATGCCAAATTCCAGCTTGAAATCTACCAAAGTAATTTGACATTTATTAAAAAAAACTTGCAGATTTTGGTTTATTTTTCGTGCCATATTTTCGATTTCAGTTAATCTTTCTACCGTGACAAGGTTTAATAAAAAGATGCGATCGCGAGTTAATAAAGGATCTCCTAATTCGTCACTTTTGTAGTAATACTCCACTAGGGGGGTAGTTAAGATTGTGCCTTCCGCCAAACCTGTCTGACGACACAAACTTCCGGCGACGATGTTCCTGACCACTACTTCTATGGGGACAATCGTTACTGCTTTGACGTGCATTTGGTTGGGTTCAGGACAGTCAAGGTAGTGGGTGGGAATATCCATTGACCCTAGCCACTCAAATAATGTCGCTGTGATTTGGCAGTTGATCTCTCCTTTCCCCTTGATCTGTCCTCGCTTCTGGGCATTGAAAGCCGTTGCATCATCTTTATATACTGTGAGCAATATTTCAGGATCTGAGGTGGCGTAAAGAATTTTCGCCTTACCTTCGTATAATTTTTCTGCCTTTGACATACTTCAATGTGAGTAATAGCGATGGTTGACGGTTAACCATAAAGGTTAAGTTAAGAATAGGTTAATGAAACTTGAAAATCTTGTTAATATAGAAAAAATAAAACCCTGTTTATCCTACCCCTTGTCCGCGATCTTTTTAAAAACCTCTTAAAAAACCTCATTTCTAATCTCGACCATACCAACTAATTGTAAAAAATTGTTAAGCTTGAACCAGACATAACATTTAAGTTGTTATCAATTGGTTTGAAAGCGTACCCCTGAACTATGACAACTAACCACGATAAAACCGAATTTCTCTATCCGCGGCATTCTTATCACGGCAGAGTGATACCCGAAAACCTGGTTTTCAATTCTAATTTGCAAGAATTTGCCCAAAAAATCAGCTATATCTGTAATCTGGAAACTGCGGGAAAACTACCTCCAGACGAAGCTTATCGTCAGATTAAATCTTTGTGGAAAGATTTGAAAAAAAGCAAGAAACAGTTGGGTATCGGACGCGATCGCCTACAAGATGGTCTATAGAGCATGAGCTTGGAAGTCTTCAAATTTGAATAGAGACTGCTATAACTAATAAGATTATTTATTATGGCTGACGCTGACTATGTCTCGATCCAAAGCTTTACAGTCCTATATTTTGGTTCGTTTGCTCCTTGCCCCCTTGATGTTGCTGACCATTGCCACAATTGTATTCCTATTGCTTCGTGCAACTCCAGGAGACCCTGCCGATGCGATTTTAGGGACTCGTGCTCCTGAGGCGGCTAAAGCAGCATTGCGATCGCAGCTGGGTTTGACCGATCCTCTCTGGCAACAATATCTAGACTACCTCAAAGATTTGCTAAACTTCAATTTAGGTAGCTCCCTTTCCAGTCGTGGTTTATCTGTTTGGTCAGTAATTCAAGAATATTTTCCTGCTACCGTTGAACTTTCCTTTTGCAGCATGATTGTGGCGGTAACAGTGGGAGTTTTTACCGGGATGGTTTCCGCTGCCTCTGACAATAAATTTCTCGATGTTGGGGGAAGATTATTTGGGATTATTACCTATTCTCTACCTCTATTTTGGGTGGGCATGGTCTTGCAGCTCATCTTTGCCGTTCACCTCAATTGGTTTCCCTTGGGTACTCGCTTTCCTGTGAGCGCCCCAACGCCGCCAAACGTTACAGGACTCTATCTGATTGATAGTTTATGGGCGGGGGATTTGGGCATGTTACTCCACACAATTCATTATTTGGCTTTGCCTAGCTTAACCTTAGGGTTGCTCTTGAGTGGTATTTTTGAGCGGATTGTGCGGGTGAATTTAAAGCAAACCCTCCAGGCAGATTATGTAGAAGCAGCTAGAGCCAGAGGCATTGCCGAGAAAAATATTTTGCTGAACCACGCCATGAAGAATGCCCTAATCCCCGTGATTACAGTGTTAGGTTTAACCTTTGCTGCCCTATTGGGGGGTGCCGTACTCACAGAAGTCACCTTCTCTTGGCCAGGATTAGGTAATAGATTATATGAGGCGATATCTTTGCGGGATTATCCTACTGTTCAGGGGGTAATGGTGTTTTTTGGGATTATTGTAGTGTTGGCTAGTATTGCGATCGATATTATTAATGCCTATATTGATCCTAGAATTAGATATTAAAATCCAACAATTACCAACTAAATAAATATATAAAAAACTATGGCTCGTTTAAATATTCATAGCCTGTCAATGCAAATTAGTCGTATGTTTGAGCAGGGTCAGTCTTTCTTTTGCGAGATTAAAGTCCAAGATTGGTTGCGGGAACGCAATGAGAATCCTGATGATTATGAGATTTCTTTTGAGGAGAAGCCCGCACCACCAGGGTCAGGGTTAATTATCATGCGTGAAATCAAACTGCGTCGCAAAGACGGACAGCCAGTCGAAAATTGGATTCAGGAGGATATTAATAGTCACGCTTAACTCAAATCTTGCGCCAGTACATAAAAACTGAATAACTTGGGCTTGACAATCAAATTTAAACCCTTTAACCTTTACCCCTTTCCCTAATAACACATTTAAATTACGGGTTAGGTGCAAGATCTCAGTTAACTTTAACCAGCATCAACGCGATCAATCACATAGCAAATTATCAGCCAGATACCCGCTGAAACAAAAATAGTTAGCAAAAGCTTGAGAATAAATAGCTTGATGTCGGATAAATCTTGGCTGAAGTTATAGATGAGGGTGGCATCGATCGCCGCAGTGAAAAATCCTAAACCTTGCTTTAAGTTTTTATTGGATAATCTATTGTTATTCATAGGAGCTATCAATATAAGCTATTAAAAGTTATTAGCCTCGTAGTCTTTCCAATTCTAAAGAGTAGTTGTAGATCTGCCCAGTAGTAATCTTGCGGGGGAGCCGCTCCGTTCTTGGTTATATTAAGTTAGATTAACAATGCTAGTAGTTTTTATCTTAAATAAACATCTGTGGAAGTTTGGAAAGTTCTCCCATCGTCAACTAAACAGAAGCTAATGTATCTGTTTTTAGCTGGGCTATTATTTTGGATCAGCATTACTCTCTTGTTACCCACTTTGCCGATCTACATTCAGGATTTAGGGGGGACTACCAAGGAAGTTGGCTTGGTTATGGGTAGTTTTGCCATCGGACTTTTAGCTTCCCGTACTTGGTTGGGAAAAGTGGCGGATCGTCGCAGTCGCAAAATCGTAATTCTGATTGGCACTCTGGTGGCGGCTTTAGCTCCTGTATTTTATCTCTTAGTACATTCTGTTTATGGTCTCGCATCCATTCGAGCCTTTCATGGTATTAGCATTGCAGCTTTTACTATTGGTTATAGTGCTTTGGTGGTGGATCTCTCGCCGATTCAGCATCGAGGAAAATTAATTGGTTATATGAATCTGGCTGTACCAGTGGGAATGTCGATCGGACCCGCTTTGGGGGGATTTTTGCAAGCCAATGGCAAACAGTATTTTCCCCAGGGTACGGGATACGAAGTTCTGTTTGGGCTTTCGGCAATTTGTGGGGTGATGGCTTTGGTTTTTTCTTGTCAAATCAAAGAAACTGGATTGCCTGACGGTTCAGATCCTAGCCAGGTTCAAGAAATTCAACGAGATTTTTGGCAGCTGACGAAAGACCCTGCCTTGCTAGTGCCAACGATAGTTTTGCTTATGATCGGCTTGGTATTTGGCACCTTGGTAGCGTTTTTGCCTCTGTACATCAAGGAACTTCAGTTGGATTTTAATATTGGTTTATACTACACGACAACAGCGATCGCTTCTTTTGTGGTTCGTCTGGTGGTAGCCCCCGTGAGCGATCGCCATGGACGAGGTTTGTTTATTAGTGGTGCTTTGGTCTGTTATGTAATTTCGATGGTCTTATTGGCGATCGCCCAGACCCCAACTATGTTTATGTTATCGGCGATCGCTGAAGGCTCAGGTGCAGGAGTGCTGATTCCTTTGACCTTAGCCTTGATTTCTGACCGTTCCTATGCCAATGAAAGGGGAAAAGTGTTTGCCCTTTGTATGGGCGGTTTTGATGTGGGCATTGCGGTGGGAGGCCCGATCTTTGGCTTTTTAGCTGAAGTCGTAGGGGGCTATCAAGGAATATTTTCTTTAGCGGCAGCTTTAGCTTTTGTGGCTCTAATTATTTTTGTGACCCAAACTGGCAAAAACCTGCGTAATTCTCTCTTTTTTGCTCTGGGTCAAGCACCAGATATTTATGCTTTAAAGTAAGTAATCATGCAAAATTAATTACCTAGTTAAGATCGGGGAAAAGGTAAAGGGGAATGGGGAAAGGCGAAAAGAGCAAGTCAAGTCCTAAAGGATAAGCTTCGCAAATGTGTAATTAATTTTGTTTAAGTACTTAAATCTTTGACTAGGTATTTTAGATCAATTACAAGTTCTGCTGGCGCAAGCCTCGAGTTTGTTCCAAAATATCTTCAATATCTTCTTGAGAAAGCTGTTCGACGTAGTTAATTTTAATTTCTTCCAACAGATCAACTAACAACAGCTCAATTTTAGTCATACTCTGCTGTGCCTGTAACTCACTAGAAACTGATTTTCCGACATTACTAATCAAGCTTTCCACCAGACGATCAAACTGCTTATCTTCTGCTAGCATTACCTGGAGAGTGCTACTGAAGGCACTGTAACTTTGAGATACTAACTGATGACTGATACTGGAGATGGCGCGATCGCCTCCAGGGAGGATTTTAATTCCTTGATAAGCGGGGCTTTGCTTCAAGGCTTTTTCAATGCTGTATTGCAACAAAGTTTCCACTTCCGGCTGAATTGCTGGTAAGACGCGATCAGCGGTCACTTTGGCAAGAATTCTCACCAGTTCAATAATTTCATTGGTGTCATTAAGATCAACATAAGCATTAGCGGTTCGCTGGGATAACAGTCGTTCCAAATCACCATTTCTCAAGGAGAACTGAATTTGATTGATTAAACGGATAATCACGACTTCCGTTACATCTTCAGCAATCCCCGCTACTAAACCTTGGCTGAGCTGTTTCTGAATCGAATCTAAGTTAATGATCTGAGCTTGATTCAAGCGCACGGTGACCGGAATTACCCTCAACCAACGCCAAATAGGCAGCAAGAAGAAAATATCATACCAGCGCCAGAGCATCGCATCCAGCCAGCTTACTCCCACCCGACGACGACTGATCAACCAACTCCGTCCCAGGAACTCTAGACCAAACAAGACACCGAAAGGAAAATCAATTAGACCAAAATAATCAACATAGCCGCCATTTTCGCCGATGGAGCGATAATAGTTGGTTGCCAACAGGGGTTGAATTTCCTTGGCAAAAAAAGCGATTTCTTCAGCTACTCTACCTTTAAAATAATCAGGAGTCCAATAACGCCAAAAGGCAACTTTTGCTGAATTATCGGGATTGGGCAAATGCGATCGCATTCTGTGTTTAATTCTTTCTAAATTGCCTGTTTTATTGGCTTCGGCAAAAGCATTGGTTTGAATAAGTTCAATACTGCGACGACGTAGATCACCAAACAAACTTTTCGCTTGGGGAGAATCAACACCATTTGCGGTTAGCTCCTGCTCCAACTGCTGCACCTTAGCTAAATATTCCTGAGTGTCGCGATTGGGAATTATGCCCTTCACCACATCATATTGAGTGATCAACTGAGAAACATTTTCGGGGAGCAAATCGAGTTTAATGCCTGGTAGCTTGCCATAGGCAGTACTAATTTTCCCTAGGGTGACTTGACCCGACAGCCAAAAATCTCGCAAGGGAATATAACTAAGATCAAAACCCACAATCAAGAGATTAATTACAGCTATTAAAGCCATCAATCTCTCCAACCAAAGATTTGGTAGAGATCTTTTAACTCTCCTGGGAGTTCGTTTTACAATAGTCATTGAGTTAGTCTTTTGTTTTTAGTCTCTAGTCGTTCTGTAAAACCCCTCGCAGAAAAATATCAGAGATACCTTCTGCCATTTCTTGCATGGCTTTGGGGGAAGCATCGGGGTTCATAATGGTTTCTTCCGAAAAGCCAGCGATCGCAAAGATACCCAAAAATACCTTCGCCACAATTTTAGGATTCATTCGTCGATAAATACCTTTTTCCATGGCGGTTTCAAAAAAAGCTTCTGCCACATCGGTCATTTTACTGATTACTTCTGTTTGAATGCTTTCTCTTAATTCTGGGTGGTATTGAGCCTCGATAAAGCAAACCCGCATCAAGTCACCATTTTTTCGCATATTGAGCATTCGCCGACGCATTACCTGAGAAACTGCTTTATAGTTGCCCATCTCGCTCAGCTCAGTTAATAAATCGGTGAGAATATCAACCCACCCAGCGGTAGCCACCTCAATCAAGATCGCTTTTTTATTACTGAAATGGCGAAATAAAGTTCCTTCTGCCACCCCTGCCGACTTGGCTAAATCTTTGGTGGTTGTGGCTTCATAGCCTCGTTTTGCAAATAATTGTAGTGCTGCCTGTAAAATTTTGGTGCGGGTATCTTCTTCGGTTGCAGGAGTCTGACGCATTTCTCTCCAGGCTTGCTGAGAAAAAATTTGCATAGGCTTGGGATAATAGTAATTAATCCGAATATCTAAAATTCCACCATAATCGGATATGACCTTTGGTCAGCTTTTTTGGCTCAATTCTTTACAGATTGTTATCTATAATTCAATGGTAAGTTTACTAGACTGTTAGGTAAATTAATCACTTGGGAAGACTGAATGAAATCAGATAGAGTTAATCGCTTTGGAGTAACTAAATCGCGCTGGATAGTATTAATAGCGATCGCCGCTTTATGTTGGAATTGTGCTGGTCTATCTGTTTTGGCTGCTCCCCAAACTCAGCAGCAATCATCGATTCAGCCCTATATTAATCGGGTAATGGATCGGATCACCGAGTTTACTTTGGATAACGGCTTGAAGTTTATTCTCCTGGAAAATCATGAAGCTCCTGTAGTCTCCTTCGTCACTTACGCTAATGTTGGGGGAGTGGATGAACCAGATGGTCAAACGGGGGTCGCCCATTTCTTAGAACATTTGGCTTTTAAAGGGACGAAACGAATTGGCACCACTAACTATCCCGCTGAAGCAAAGGAACTAGATAAACTAGATGTGATCTTTGCCAAAATCAAGCAGGCACAACAGTCGGGAGACGAGGCAAAACTAGCACAGTTAAAGCAACAGTTTGTGGCAACTCAAGAGGCTGCCAATAAATATGTCAAACAGAATAAATATGGAGAGATTGTCGATACTGCGGGGGGCGTGGGTTTAAACGCGGCTACTTCTGCTGACTCTACTAGCTATTTTTATAGTTTTCCTGCCAACAAACTAGAACTTTGGATGTCTTTGGAATCGGAAAGATTCTTGGAACCTGTATTCCGCGAATTTTATCAAGAAAAACAGGTTATTTTAGAAGAGAAAAAAATGCGTACTGATAATTCGCCGATCGGTAAAATGATTGAAGAATTTCTTGATACTGCCTATGATGTTCATCCCTACAAACGACCTGTCATTGGCTACGAAGAGGATCTTGGCGCTCTGTCACGAGAAAATGTAGAGCAATTTTTTAAAGCTTATTACTCTCCGAATAACTTGACTATAGCGATCGCAGGAGATATTGATCCTGAGGAAGTACAAGCATTAGCCACAACTTATTTTGGACGTTTTAAAGCCCAAGCTCAAGCTCAAGCTAAACCCGCTATGGTCGCAAAAGTAGAGCCACCCCAAACAAAAACCAAAGAAGTTACCGTCACTTTTCCTTCTCAACCTTGGTACCTGGAAGGCTATCATATTCCTGCTTTAAGCGACCCTGACTATGAGGTACATGAAGTCATTTCTGAATTATTAAGTAGCGGTAGAACTTCTCGTCTTTATCAATCCCTAGTGGAAAAACAACAGGTTGCTCTCACCGCCCAAGGCTTTAGTGGTTTTCCTGGCGACAAGTATCCCAATTTAATGCTAGTTTATGCTCTCACTTCTCCTGGCACTAGCGTCGATAAGTTAGCCACTGCTTTAAGAGCCGAAATTGAACGTCTCAAAACCGAACCCGTCACCCCAGAAGAACTTGAACAGGTCAAAACTCAACTCAAAGCAGGTTTATTACGTACTTTGGATTCTAATATGGGCATGGCAAATCTATTAGCGGAATATCAAGCAAAAACAGGTGACTGGCGGAATATGTTTGAGGAGTTAAAAAAACTCGAAGCGATTACCCCCAAAGATATCCAGCGAGTTGCTGCTGCTACATTTACTGAAGAAAATCGTACTATTGGGAAATTACTACCCCCAAGTTGAGCCTAGGGCAGTTTCATTCTTGATACATCTTGAGTCCTAGGGGCTTAGGGAGATAGGGGATTGGGGAAATAAACTAATCAGCATAATTTAGTCAGATCGTAACGAGCAGCTAGTATGATGCGCGTTGTATCTTAGGGCTTTAGGCTGATGATTAGATTAACCTCGTAAAATAATACACTTGGTTTTTGGTCGCAGAATTAGACCCTCCTGTTCAAATTGAATAAGGGTTTTGGTAACTGTAATTCTTGTGGTGCTGATGGCATCCGCTAGTTCCTGGTGGGTCAGCTTAAAGTCGATTAATCTTCCTTGAGCGATCTCACGACCAAATTTGGCAGCCAACCATTCTAGTAATAACCACAATCTTCTGGCTATTCTGGTGTTACGTACAATATATGCTAACTGTTGAGTCTGTTGAGCATGATATAACAAATTTTTGGACAGGACGTTCCAGTGAGTTTGGTGAACCGCGATCGCCTCTACTTTCCCAAGACACTCAAGAGTATAAGGCTCAACTTTCGATAATGATTCTCCAACTAAATCTTCTTTTCCCCAAAAACCCAAAGTAATTAAGGAACCTTCTTCGCTGATGGTATAGCTTTTGACAACACCATGGATAATTAACCACAAATGATCTGCTTGATGGGGTAACTCAACACCAGAATTAAAACTCAACGTATTGATTTCTTTAATTTCGCTAATTAATATGGACATCAGGTGGGATAAAGTTACAATTCTTGTATTATCACTGCTTTGTAGACTATTCAATTTACGTAATTTTTGACAAAAATTTACAAAAAAAAGCTACATTAATTGATTTTAATGCAGCAATTGCTGATCAGCTAATAAACGCATTTTATTGCCTCTAAAATATTGTCTCTAAAAACTATGGTAGCAAGGGGACATGAAAGACGATTCTTTCTGGGGATAGAGCAGAATCTGGTAGAGCAGAGATAAAATTATTGCTAGAACCAAAGCCAGAACTTGTGTTGTTAATCTGCTGTTGCACAATTACAGGTAAGGCGGCACGAGCTTTGGAGGCAACTCCTACAGTTTTTAGATCGTAGGTATTAGTCGCTAATTTAGGATATAGACCAATACTAAGCACCGTTTAGTCCCAAGTCGGTATAGGTTGAGTTAACACTCTTAACTTTTGACTTTTGAAAGTGCTGTGTTTTACTGGAACTTGTTCCTTCGTAGCTAGTTTATGACTCGCACCAACTGGATCATTATTGGGCTAGCATATATCATCGGTTTATTGTCAACTAGTCTAATTAACCCTTCGAGTTCTGGTTTGACTTTAAAACAGTGGACGGTGCTATTGATCGTCTTGATCGGATTAGCGCCGTTGATTGCCCTCGTGCAACGTACCCGAAATCCTATCACCAGTAAAATTAAACCCCGGATCTTAATTGCGGCTGTGATGATGGCAATCTTTGCTGTAGGGTATTTCCAGTTTAGGATTCCTCGACCGCAGTATAACGATATTAGCTATCAAATTACTAAAAGCGATCGCCCATTAGTTCAAGTCATCGGAACCGTGCTCAACGAACCTAGATTGAACGATCGCCAAGGACTGAAGTTTTGGCTTCAAGTAGCAAAAATTGATGGTGAGACAGTTTCAGGGAAGCTCTATGGAACCTTGCCTCTCTTACAGGGAACAGGGATTCATCCAGGACAACAGTTAAACTTAACCGGATTTCTCTATTTACCGACTGCTGCCAGTAACCCCAAGGGCTTCGATTTTAAGCAGTATTTAGCTCGCCAAGGAATCTTTGCAGGTATCCAGGGAACGGAAGCCAAATTTATCGAGCATCAGACTGGTTGGGGTTGGTGGCAATTGCGGCAACGCATTGTTCGCAGTCAGCTCCAGAGTTTAGGTAGTCCCGTCGGACAATTAGTTAGTTCGATTGTGTTGGGGGGTAAGGCGGTAGATTTGCCTGGGGAGATTCGCGATCGCTTTATTGCCGCAGGATTAGCTCATGTGCTGGCAGCATCTGGCTTTCAGGTGTCCCTGTTATTGGGCATAATTTTAAAATTAACCGAATCTATGGCGGCAAAACCTCGGTTGGCGATCGGGGTGGGTACTCTAGTGGCTTATTTGGGTTTAACAGGAATACAGGCTTCAGTCTTGCGGGCTGGTTTGATGGGAGTTGCTGTGTTGCTGGCACTAACCATGGAGACAAAGGTTAAACCTTTGGGTTCTCTGTTCTCAGCCGCGGTAATTATTTTGCTGTTTGATCCGCTATTAATTCAAGATTTAGGTTTCCAACTTAGTTTCTTGGCAACTTTGGGCTTAATTGTCACCCTTCCTCCACTCCAGGCTAAATTAGACTGGTTACCAACTACCATCGCTTCCCTGATTGCCGTTCCTCTAGCTGCATCCATCTGGGTCTTGCCCTTACTCTGTTATCAGTTTAATACTCTGGCCACCTATAGCATTGGGATTAACATTCTTTGTACGCCGTTGATTACCATCATTAGCTTGGGGGGCATGATGAGTGGGATGTTGGCATTAATCTTCCCGGCTGCGGGTAGTGCGATCGCTTCTCTGTTGTTTTATCCCACCAAATTGTTGATTGGCATTACGGAATTCTGTACTAGCTTGCCAGGAAATACTTGGGCAGTCGGACAAATGCCTTTAGCCATACTAATCGTTATCTATGGACTGTTTATTTTAATTTGGTGTAACCAATGGTGGCAAAGACGCTGGTGGCTGGGGTTGCTCCTGCCCGTCGTTGTCATCATCACCATCGCGTTCTCCAATGCAGCTCAAGTTCAGATTGCCATTCTCGCTTCTCGACAATCACCGATCATTGTGGTTCAAGACCGCAATCAAGTCATTCTGATAAATAGCGGTCAAGACAATCAGGCTAAATACACCGTTTTACCTTTCTTAGCGCAACAAGGAATTAACACCATTGATTATGGATTAGCCTATGACCATAGTTCCAATTCCCCTGCCGAATGGCAAAAAATCAGTCAGCGGGTGGTCACCAAAGCTATTCTCACTTCGCAGGAAAATAATTTACCCGAACTCAAGATTGCCAGAAGGGAAACTATTCCTGAGATTATTACCAAATCTACCCACCTGACTATGGATGAAGAATTAACCCTAATTCAGATCCAAATAGGCGAGGATAACTGGTTAATTATCGGTCAACCAACAACTACAGGTCTAACTAAACAAAAGATCGCAGATTACATCAAACAGCATAATCTCACTGCTCAACGTCCAATTCTAGTCTCTTCAGGGGATATTCCAGCTCCCTGGATCAAATTACTACAACCAAAAATGGCGATCGCCTCTAAGGACAATCTTTCTCCCAAAACAAAACAAATACTCCAGCAAAAACAGATTGAATTCCATAACCTGGCAGTAGAATCAATAATTCGCTGGAATCCTGACCAAGGAATAATTCAAGCAGCAAATATGTTGAACTAAGACAAGAACTAAGACAACAATTTTTAATAAACGTTAGGCATTTTGCCCCAAACCTCAGTAGAATAACTCTGTGCCATTAGTTGGCAACTAACTTGCTACGAATTGGAGAGGTGGCAGAGCGGTTGAATGCGGTAGTCTCGAAAACTATTTTAGGGTCAAACTTAACGGGGGTTCGAATCCCCCCCTCTCCGTTTTCAGTTTTAATAATATTTTCAGAGATTTAAAATCTAGGTTCTTCAAGATTGTGAGCGATCGCCCTCATTCAACTTCATCCTTGAGAGGCGAATCGAATACCACGACCACCTTAGAACAGGAAAATCAACCAGAGTGATTAAATAACTCTTGGGGTAGTGACAACAATCACTGGTTATTCAGAAAAGAAACTTTACACTAGGCTTATATAAAAAGAAAAAACTTTACAAAGATTTAACAAACCTAGATTAATAACCAATCACTATCATGAAAAAGCAAACATCTTATATCTTACTAGCCCTAACAGTTTTTAGTCTTAACGCTTTACCTGCCAACGCTGCCAAGAAAACAACCAAGACGAATGAGGACAAAAAGCATGAGGTTGTGACTTCTAATGAATGGTGTTTTGAGTTACCACAAATGGGTCTGTTTTGTTTCGACTTGTAAAGTATTGAACAAAAAGTCTCGACAAAACACTTCAAATTGAGACTAGTAAAAGATTGACAAAAAGGAAAATCGCAACATAATAGACCTCTGACATGAAAAAGAGATTAATTCCTTTTCCCTTTTCCCTTTTCCCTTTTCCCTATTAGTAAGCTAGTTCATTATGATTTGTGCAAGAAGTCTAATGAACCTGAGCAATAGACCAGGATATTTCTCGGTTAGCAAACATGGGGGTAACAGTGCCATACATGGAGGGAACTTTGAAAGGGATGTCCGTTAAAGTTACTGATTTTCGCGGTGGTTGGATGCCATAGATACGTTGGGCATTATCGGAAACAAAAGCTTGTAAATTAGCGATCGCCTGATGTTGATCAAATAACTCCACTAAAGCCTGTAAAGCGATCGGCGCGGTAAAAATTCCCGCAGCACAACCACAAGCCTCTTTTTTATCTAGAGGGTGGGGAGCAGAATCACTGCCAAACATGAGTTTAGGATGAGCTTTAAGGGCAGCAGCTAATAAAGCAGCGCGATCTTCAGGACGTTTGGCGATCGGTTTACAGAACAAATGGGGTCTGAGTAAACCTCCTGCTAGGTCATCAAGAGTAATAATTAGATGATGCAAGGTTACGGTGGCGAAAATATTTTCATATTGATCCAAAAGAGATACCGCTTCGGCAGTAGTGATATGCTCCATGATGATTTTTAATTGAGGAAACTTCTGGGCTAAATGTTCAAAGATTGGTAAGAACAGCTTTTCTCGATCCAGCACAAAGCCATGGGTTTCTCCATGCACTAAGAGAGGTATTCCTAAGTCTTCGAGATACTTGATGGTACTCTCCGCTTGATTTAAGGCGGCAACTCCCTTTTCACTATTGGTCGTTACTCCCGCAGGATAAAGCTTGACTCCTAAAATATGGGGCTTTAACTGTTCTAGCTCTTGATAGGTATAGTTTTTAAAAAATACCGTCATATAAGGCTCAAAAACATCTTGACCAAGGTTAATTTTAATCTCTTGCAGATAGTCCTTGAGGCGCGCCAAGTTATCCACCACCGGCACTAAGTTGGGCATCACCACTCCTCCCGCAAAACTATGTGAACTCAAAGGAATAACCGTTTGTGCCATTGCTCCCTCGCGAAAATGAAGATGCATATCTAAGGGAGAATTGATTACTACTTGTTTGGTTTGAGGGGTCATAATTTTGATTGTTTTTTTGATTCTTGTAAAAATGAGGCGATCGCCTAGCCCAAATAACTCTTAATTTAATTATTGATTTATTTCTCTTTAATTGATCGCAAAAATCCAAAGTGTTTGAATTAGAGCTATATAA
>JBJOPG010000026.1:0-27705 GCA_046050865.1 Cyanobacteriota bacterium | reverse complement strand
TATAATACGCTTCGAGAAAATACAAAAAGCTTATAGCTTATAGCTTACGGCTTATAGCTAAAAAAGAATCACTATGATTTTTAATTCACATTAGACGTAGATCAGCAAATTTTGGCTAGTTTTAACCACGCTTTAGTCAGAGGACAACAAATTTTAGCTTTTACTAATAGTTTTATAGATAAATATATTTGTTGCCCTGATACTCTAGCTAATCCTGAAAGACTACAGAACTACTTTTCACCTCGTTCAAAAAGATTGCTAAGATTTTCCAGATTAACTGTTCAAGATTAGCATTCTGAAAATTGAACTCCAGTTCCACCTAAACCACAGTATCCATTGGGTACTTTACTCAGATACTGTTGATGATAATCTTCGGCGTAGTAAAATTTTGGCGCTTCAATAATTTCAGTGGTGATCTGATCAAAGCCAGCTTTACTCAATTCTTGTTGATAGGCTTTGAGAGATGCTTCTGCTCGCTGTTTCTGCTCTGGGGTATAAGTATAAATTCCTGAACGATATTGAGTGCCGCGATCGTTTCCCTGACGCATTCCTTGGGTGGGGTTGTGACTTTCCCAGAAAACTTTTAGTAGCTCTTCATAGCTAATCTTTTCAGGGTCATAAACCACTAACACCACCTCGTTATGCCCGGTCATGCCAGAACAAACTTCTTTGTAAGTAGGATTAGGGGTATGTCCTGCGGCATAGCCGACGGCGGTGGTGTACACTCCTGCAAGTTGCCAGAATTTTCTTTCTGCCCCCCAAAAACAACCCAAGCCAAAGACGACTTGTTCCATGCCTAGAGGAAAGGGAGGTTGGAGAGGATTACCATTTACATGATGTTTGGCGGGCACAGGCATAGTTTCTGTGCGTCCTGGTAATGCTTCTTCAGCGGATGGAATGGAGGCTGCTTTGCCTAAACCAAATAGTCCCATAAGAATTAATATCTAGTTTTTGTTAATTTTTTTTACGATATCTCTATCATAAAGAGAATCATCAAACTTTGAAATTCGGCTAACCCTACCTTCCATTACCAACCTTTCCTAGTCATTTTTACCAACGTTAATCAATAAATTGAGTGAAATTTGAGTATAAAATTTAGCTTTGTTTTGGACTTAGCATAAAGAACATCGTTGAAACTTGATTGTTGTTCCCTATTTACTTACGATACTATAGCCAGGAGAATGCAACGATCATAAAAGCGATTGTCAATTACTACATTGATCGCTTCACCGTTATTTTAGTCAAGGATTAGTTAGGAAAAATTCATGAAAATTTTAGTAGTAGAAGACGATGAGCGGATTAGTGAGGCGATCGTTGAGTATCTAAGCGACCTCCATTATGCAGTGGAAGCGGTATACGATGGTCAAAGTGCCTGGGATTTACTGGACGTATTCACTTACGATTTAGTCTTGCTTGATGTGATGTTACCCGAAATGGATGGCATTACCCTCTGTAATAAGCTACGGAAAAGAGGTTTTGATATTCCCATTTTGATGTTGACAGCGAAAGATACTCTAGAAAATAAAATTGATGGGCTAGATGCTGGAGCCGATGATTATTTGGTTAAGCCTTTTGAATTGGATGAACTATCCGCCAGAATTCGTGCTTTGTTACGACGCGGAACAGGAAGTTTGCCTCCTGTCTTAACTTGGGAAAATTTACGTTTAGACCCTAGTAGCTGTGAAGTATTTTATCAAGAGGAACTATTGCCCCTTAGTCCCAAAGAATACAAATTGCTGGAATTTTTCCTGCGGAATGGTCGTCGGGTCTTTAGTCGTGCGCAAATTCTGGAACATCTGTGGTCTTTTGAACAAGTGCCTGAGGAAGCTACCGTCAAAGCTCATATCCGAGGTTTAAGACAAAAATTAGAAGCTGCTGGTGCGCCTCACGATCTCATTGAGACAGTTTATGGTCTAGGATATCGTCTCAAAGAAGAGCCCCAAGAGGTTAAATAACCAGGTTGAATCATTATCATTATGCATCAGAGCTTGCGATCGCGTTTACTGTTGTACTATCTCATGGTCATGGCAGCTATTTTAGGTGTTTTTGGTTCAGGGGTTTATGTCGTTTTTCGGGGCAGCTTGTATCAACAACTAGATAAGAAATTAACCACTCTAGCGCAATCTGCTACTCCCTCTTTTGCCTCAGTACAAAAATATGGTAGCAAATATCTAAATCAAGTGGAGGAAGTACCCTGGCGTGATATTTTCAACCGCGATCAACAAAGTATCGAATGGTTTGATGACCAAGGCCAATTACTGGGTCGCAAAGGATTAATTGAACTCAATGTTCAGCCAGAAGTGGGAACTTCTATTATTCAAAATCCAGACACGGGGGAAGTGTTTCGGACTAAGACTATATCTATGTTTGTTGGTAAAAATGGGGAAAAAGGTAACTTAGTAGGTTTGATTAGAGCTACTCAATCCAATCGAGAAATAGAAGCGGCAGAATCGGAACTGTTTTGGATTCTGGCGATTGGTGGCATGATGACGCTAGTTTTGAGTGGTTTGGGTGGATTTTGGCTAACTCAAAAAGCGATTGAACCAATTGAAGCTAGTTTTTTGCAACTTAAACAGTTCACTGCGGATGCTTCCCATGAATTACGCAGTCCTTTGACGGCGATCAAAGCTTCGGTGGATATTATGCGTACCCATCCTGAAAGGGTTCATCCCAAAGATGTGAGAAAGTTAGAGGCGATCGCTGGTGCTACCTTGCAAATGAATGAAATGTTAGGGGATTTGCTGTTTCTGGCTCGTTCTGACGCAGATGCTGATTTACCCGCCAATGAACGGAAACTGGCACCAGTATTACTAAATCAGATTCTCCAAAATTGTTTTGTTTTGTTGGAGCCTCTGGCAAATGAAAAGAAAATTGTCTTTCAGTCTAAATTTCGAGAAGAATTAAAGGTTTTAGGAGATATACCCCAACTTTCTCGTTTATTCTCTAATTTGTTGGAAAATGCTCTTCATTATACCCCTGATGAAGGACGGGTAAGCTTAGACTTATATCGACAAAATCGCTTTGCGATAATTAGCGTGAGAGATACAGGAATTGGAATTGCGGCAGATCAAATCAATAAGGTATTTGATCGCTTTTGGCGGGCAAATAAAGCAAGAAATCGCCGCGAGGGTGGTACGGGATTGGGCTTGGCTATTTCTGCCGCAATCGTTAAACGTCATGGGGGCAGGATTTCCGTCACTAGCGAACTCAATATCGGTACTTGCTTTTTAGTCCGTATTCCTCTGGTGGATCATCGTAAAGCCCCTATTGTCACATCAGGAAAATCAGAATCAAGTAAACGGCATTGACAGTTGGATCACTGATTTACGAACACTTGAAAGTAGGGAAGTAGGGAGAACAAATCAACTTTACTCTCTATAAATACCTAAATTCCTAAACCAAATTAAGTTGCTTGAGTTTCTTCTGTTCCCAATCAAAAGCCGATCGCACAATCTCATCAAGGGAATCGTGTTGAGGGTTCCAACCAATAACTTCACGAATTTTCTCACCCGAAGCAATCACGCATGCAGGATCTCCCTCTCGGCGCGGAGTTTCGACAATCGGAAAATCTACTCCAGAAATCTCTTGGATTTTCGAGAAGACTTCTTTGACACTGTAACCAGTACCATAACCACAATTGAGAATTTGACTAGGGGCGCCTCTTTCAAGATATCTTAAAGCATCAACATGAGCCGTTGCTAAGTCTTCAACGTGGATATAGTCTCTGACCCCTGTACCGTCAGGGGTGGGATAATTTGTACCGTAAATACTGGCGGCAGGGCGAATACCCAAAGCAGCGTCACACCCTACCTTGATCAAATGGGCCGCTTTTTCCCCCATCTGACCAATTCTGCCTGAACTATCGGCTCCTGCCACATTAAAATAGCGTAAAATGACGTATTTAAGCTCAGAAGCTTGGGCATAGTCCCGGATGACCGTCTCACTCATCAATTTAGATTTACCATAAGGATTGATGGGAACAGTAGGGGATGACTCTGTTACAGGAGATTCTGCCACTTCGCCATATACCGCTGCGGTACTAGAGAAAACAAATTGCTTCACCTTAAACTTCTTACAGCACTGCAAAACATTAATCACGTTGCTGGTATTGTTGGCATAATAATCCAGAGGTTTTGCTAAAGATTCAGGCACAGAAATACTGGCAGCAAAATGTATTACCGCATCAAAATCGTGCTGTTGAAATACTTGAGCGAGACGTTCTTGATCCCTGAGTTCTCCTTTACATAATTCCCCATAAAGAATTGCTGCTGCCGATCCTGTGGATAAATTGTCATAGATGACTATTTGGTAGCCTGCTTCTCCTAGTTTTTTTACCGTATGAGAACCTATATAGCCTGCCCCACCTGTTACTAAAATCTTTTTCATAGTAATTTATACTCAATTCTTCCTCTGGTTCAAATTTATTATAGAGAAAGATTGAACATTTAATTAAAAAGTTAGTTCAAAGATTTTCGCCTTAATTCTAGGTCATAATCCTTTGCTGAGAGCTTTATGCAATAATGATGCAGACTGTCCTCTAAAAGTTACTTTAGTAACCTGTGGTTACTTAGATAGAATGCTCTTTAGTAGTTTACTTTTAATAAACTGCTACAAGAATGTTTTCTAGTATTTGAATTAGCTATATTGTCAATAATAGACTGCCAGGTTACCACTCAAAGCGGTGAGTTTATCTTAAAGTAATGATTATTTGCTTAAAATTTTTAGTTGATTTATTTTCCCAATAATGTTTAGTTGGTTGTGTTATGCCTCGATCGCCCAAGCTAAAATTTGATCGTGGAACTCTACTATTGCATCCACCACCCCAAGGTCGAGCCTGGTTAGACTATGCCACCTGGGATGATCGGGTGGAGAAGTTTCGCATTCCTGCAATTTACTATCGTTCTTTGGTGGAAGCGCTGCAAGCGGATGATAAAAAAATTGTTGATGAAGCTAGGGAATTCTATAGTTTAGAACTCAAATCCGTTTCTCAATTTGAACCATATCCCCATCAAGCGGAGGCATTACAGGCTTGGAAGCAGTCTGGTAGAAAAGGTGTGGTGGTGCTACCGACCGCCGCCGGAAAAACATATTTAGCTCAGTTGGCGATGGAGGCGACTCCCCGCACCACTCTGATTGTAGTGCCCACCCTGGACTTGATGCATCAATGGTATGCCCAGATTGAAGCTGCTTTTCCCAATGCAGAAGTCGGTTTACTAGGAGGTGGTTCTCGCGATCGCACTCCCATTTTAATCGCCACCTACAATAGCGCCGCAATCCACGCCGAGACTTTAGGGAATCGTTATGCCCTCCAGATTTTTGATGAGTGTCATCATTTACCCACCGACTTTTTTAAAGTGATTGCCGAATATGCGATCGCTCCCTATCGTTTAGGATTAACAGCTACCCCCGAACGCAGTGATGGCACTCACCGAGATCTTGATACCCTGATTGGCAAAATTATCTACCGAAAAACCCCCGAAGAACTTGCAGGGGGGGCATTAGCAGAACATAAAATTGTTCAGATGCGAGTTAAATTATCTGAGCAAGAACAACTTAGATATGAACAGGCGATCGCCATTCGCCGTAAATTTCTCCGAGAGTCCAATATTTCTCTAGGGAGTCTTGAAGGATGGCAGCTGTTTGTCCAGGCTAGTGCGCGATCGCCCCAGGGAAGAAAAGCAATGTTGGCTCATCGTGAAGCAAAGGAAATTGCTTTAGGCACTGATGCCAAACTTCGTGTGTTAACCGATCTGATCCAGAAACATCCAACGGAACGCATCTTAATTTTCACCAACGACAATGCCACCGTATATCGAATTTCTCAGCAATTTCTGATTCCTGCCATTACCTACCAAACTGCCGTAAAAGAGCGTCATGATATTTTAACCAGGTTTAAAGCTGGAGAATACAAAACCCTCGTGGCTTCTCATGTACTCAATGAGGGGGTTGATGTGCCCGATGCCCGCATTGCGATCATCCTCTCTGGGACAGGTTCCACTAGAGAATATGTTCAACGATTAGGCCGAGTTCTCAGAAAAGGAAACACCAGTAACAAGCAAGCAATTCTCTATGAAGTGGTGACGGAAAATACCAGTGAAGAAAGAACTTCTGAACGCCGTCGAGGTGAGCAAAATGAACATAATGAACAGCAACCAGAATATCAACAGTTAAAGTTGATTCCCTCTAAGCCCAAACCAATTAAGCAACAGCAATTTAAAGCAGCAGAAGCGCCACAACCATGGGATCAAGACTGAGATCGAAAAGAGACATGAAGGGTAATTATATTGCTTGATATTTGTCTTGGGTTTCCCCCAATCATCCCCAGCTACTTTACGAGAACCTAGCAAGAGAAGGAGGTTGAACCAAAGAATCCTCTGGAAAAATTAGATACTAGGAGGAGAATCAATCCCCCATTGATGGCGAATGAAGTCCTGATACATATTATCTTTGACCAGCATTTGCTCATATAGCTTGATCAAAAATTCTTGCGCCTGCTCGTGACTCATCGCTTTAACCTGAGTCTCAAAAGAGCGAATATTAAACTTCTGCTCTAAAGAAAGTTGTACCGAATCTGACATAAAATCACACTCCTTAGCTTGAGATTAGCAATTAATTTGCCTGGTTTTAATGTAAGCTATTATTACGTTAACTTGACAAATTATTTACTTAGTTATATTGACTATTGTATTAGATTGTCAACTAGCAAGCTGAGTTTTAGTCTTTGGTCAAGACAAAAATTTAGGAGAAGAAACATAAATAAACTGGTGAATTGCGTAAACATTCTGTAATAATTAGTTAAAGTGCGTAGTTTGGAAATTAAATTCAACTTTTAGTTTCGATTGGCTAGTTCTACTTTCAGTTACGAATTTCGATCAGAGATTATTGTCGTTTTGGGGTAAGATTTGCCTTAGGCTCTAATCAAACTACTGTCAAATGATTGAGAGTAGGTTTAGGTTGTGTAGCTAACTCATTTCAGCGTCAGCTTTGCTGGCTTAAGGATCTATAAGATTGAAGGCTGTCTTATATGAGATACCTAGTAAATAGAAAAAGTTGATTTTGTGTACTAGAAAGACCATCGATAAAAAACCTTTTGAATAATTTAACAATTTATATACTGGCTTAATTGCCACTAAAAAAGCGTTCGCTCTGCACACATTTTTGGAATTCAACCAGCTTGGGAGATTATTGTTTTATGTCTATTCGTTTGTACGTGGGTAACTTACCCAAAGAGGAAATTGAACGGGATACCCTGGCAGCTATGTTTGCTGATGAAGGAGAACAGGTTTCAACTAAGGTGATTAAGGATCGCAAGACAGGTAAGTGTCGTGGTTTTGCTTTTGTTACCGTGCCTACTGATGAATTGGCGGATCAGTTTATTGAAAAATATAATGGTCAGTCTTTCATGGATAGCCCCATCAAAATCGAAAAAGCTTTGCCTCGTGCCAAGAATGAAGATGGCGAAGGAGAATCTGAGGGCAATGGTAGTGTTAGCCATAATGCCGATGCTCCCAAGCGTAAAACTGCCGCCAATAAACGTAGTAGTGGTAAAAAACCCAGTACGACTCAAAAGCAGCAAGGTAGTATTCAGCCTGATCCTCGTTGGGCAGATGAATTAGCCAAGTTAAAAGAAATGTTAGCAGCAGCCAACAACTAATTTAGGTTAACTAAATACAGGTTAACTAGTACTAAAATTTGTGTTTTGGTATTGGCTAAATATTGAGTTAAATAACGGTGACAATCACTCTCGGGGAAACTTAGGGTAGTTGGACACCGTAGTTTTTTATGGTTAGGGGACAAATATCTGAGAAAATGAACTCCAGATTAAACAATTGATACTAAATAAATTAAACAAATACAAATAATAGATCAGGAAATTAAATTTATGAGCGATCCGATTACAACGATGAAGCAAGAAGTAGGTAGAGCAGCGGCAGCACGGGTCAAATCTGATTCGATTGTCGGCTTAGGTTCCGGTTCTACTGCGGCTTATGCTATCGAATATATTGGCGATCGCCTAGCAAAGGGAGAAATCACCAATATCCAAGGGGTGCCGACTTCTTTTCAAGCAGAAGTATTAGCCAAAGAATTTAAAATTCCCCTAGTTACTCTGGATGCGATCGACCATATTGATATTGCGATCGACGGTGCAGATGAAGTCGATCCCCAAAAAAACTTAATCAAAGGTGGTGGTGCTGCCCACACGAGAGAAAAAGTTGTCGATTCCCTCGCTAATGAATTTATTGTTGTGGTAGACGGCGGTAAATTAGTTGATAAATTGGGTTCAACTTTCCTATTGCCAGTGGAAGTTATTCCCATGGCAGTTGCCCCAGTGATGAGAAGTTTAGAGAAATTAGGCGGGAAGCCAGAGTTAAGAATGGGAGTCAAAAAAGCAGGGCCTGTAGTTACAGATCAAGGAAACCTAGTGATTGATGTTAAATTTGACCATATCAAAAATCCCGCTGAAATGGAAAAAGAAATTAATAATCTGCCTGGAGTTCTAGAAAATGGTCTATTTGTGGGCGTAGCAGATATTATCATGGTGGGTGAAGTCAAGGATGGTAAAACCGTAATTCGCGAGTTTTAGTGACTAAAACAGAAATTTATTATTGCTCAAGAGTCCCAAAATCTTTAAAAATTAATTAACGGAAAATAGAGGGTATGAACTTGCAGAAAATTTCTGGTAGATTGGCAATCTCAAGGCTATACAGTAGTGTAATTTTCAGGCTAGGGGTAAGTCTAATTGCCCTAATTTTCCTCAATACTTTCCTCTGTCTTCCAGTTTTGGCAGAATCCATTCCCAATCTAGATCATGGCGCGAAAATCTTTGAAGCTAACTGCGCTGGCTGCCATATAAATGGAGGCAATATTGTGCGGCGGGGTAAAAACCTCAAGTCTAAAGCCCTACATAAAAATAAGGTAGATACTCAAGAAGCGATCGCCTCCCTCGTAACTAATGGCAAAGGTATCATGTCAGCCTATGGGGATAAACTTAGTCAGCAAGAAATAACCGATGTCAGTGCTTATGTATTGCAGCAAGCAGCACAGGACTGGAAGAAGTGATTAATCTTAAGCAAATTAAAATACAAAAAATAGCAAGTGGTTTATCAAGCTCAGAGCATCGTTGCTGATATTTTAGAACGGGCTAACCAAGGACAAGATATTTCTGTGGAGGAGGGAGTCCAACTAGTTAAGCAGCAGGATTCAGCAATTAGGTTAGCGATCGCCGCCGCCGCCGATCGTCTTCGTCAGCAACAGGTGGGAGAAACTGTCACCTATGTGATTAACCGCAATATTAATTTCACCAATATCTGCGAACAACACTGTAGTTTTTGTGCTTTTCGTCGGGATGCCGATGAACCAGGCTCTTTTTGGCTTGATAATTCACAAATAATTGCCAAAGCAACTGAAGCCGTGGCAATTGGGGCAACGGAAATTTGTATGCAGGGGGGCTTAAATCCTCAAGCAAAAATTGATGGCGCATCTCTACCTTTCTACCTTAATTTGGTCAGAGAAATTAAGACTAACTTTCCCCAACTTCATCTTCATGCTTTTTCCCCCCAAGAGATTCAGTTTATTGCCCGAGAAGATGGTCTGAGCTATGAAGAAGTGCTAATAGCGCTGAAAGAAGCTGGGTTAGGCTCCATGCCAGGGACAGCAGCGGAAGTACTTGACGATCGCGTCCGCAAGATAATTTGCCCTGAAAAAATCAATAGCGCCACCTGGTTAGAAATTGTTAGCCTAGCTCATCGTTTGGGGATCAATACCACTAGCACCATGCTCTCAGGACATATTGAAACCCCCCAAGAGCAGATAGAACATCTGGCTCAATTACGATCGCTACAACAAAAGGCGATCGCTAATCGTTATTCTGGTAAAATTACCGAGTTTATTATTCTTCCTTTCGTGGGACAAGAAGCCCCCGCTCCAATTCGACAGCGGGTTGGCAGGGATCAGCCAGATTTAGCAGAAGTATTACATCTGACAGCAGTTGCTCGTATTTTTCTGGGAAACTGGATTGTTAATCATCAACCAAGCTGGGTCAAAATTGGTTTATCTGGAGCACAACAAGCCTTAAATTGCGGCTGTAACGATATTGGTGGCACTTTGATGGAAGAACACATTACTTCCATGGCAGGAGCGCAGGGAGGAACTAACATGACTGTTGCCACATTACGCCAGGCGATCGCCCAATTACAGCGCCCTGCCCAACAAAGAAGTACTGAATATAAGTATTTATCAAGATGTATATAAGAACCACTGCTGGTATATAAATTTTCTGCAAGGGTCAGTCTTTTCACTTAGCGAAAGATCGCAAATAAGGCAAGGTTAGTTTAAGATTGTTTTTGAAATACTTGAAATAATTTAAAGTTAAATCTAGAAATGAGAATATTAGTAACTGGCGGTGCTGGTTTTATTGGCTCCCATCTCATCGATCGCTTAATGAAGCAAGGTCATGACGTAGTCTGTCTCGACAACTTTTTTACGGGGCACAAGCGCAATATTCGCCATTGGCTTGATAGTCCTTATTTTGAACTGATTCGCCACGATATCACCGAACCAATTCGTTTAGAAGTAGATCAAATTTACCACCTTGCCTGCCCAGCATCCCCTGTTCACTACCAGTACAATCCCGTCAAAACCATCAAGACTAACGTGCTTGGTACTTTAAATATGTTGGGGTTAGCAAAACGAGTGAACGCCAGATTTTTACTTGCTTCCACTTCCGAAGTGTATGGAGATCCGGATGTTCATCCTCAGCCTGAAGAATATCGTGGTAACGTAAACTGCATCGGTATTCGCAGCTGCTATGACGAAGGAAAAAGAGTCGCTGAAACCTTAGCTTTCGACTATCATCGACAAAACAATGTCGATATTCGGGTGATGCGTATTTTCAATACCTATGGGCCAAGAATGTTTGAAAATGATGGTCGCGTAGTGAGCAACTTTATTGTTCAAGCTCTTCAAGGTACACCATTGACTGTCTATGGTGATGGTTCCCAGACCCGTAGCTTTTGCTATGTAGCTGATTTGGTGGAAGGAATGATGCGCTTGATGAATGGCGATCATCTGGGGCCCATCAATATTGGGAACCCAGGAGAGTATACAATTCTCCAGTTGGCTGAAACCATTCAGAAGATGATCAATCCTGATGCACAGCTTGCCTTTAAACCTCTACCTCAAGACGATCCCAAGCAAAGACAACCCGATATTACCAAAGCTAAAAGCTTATTAGGTTGGGAACCCACCATCAATCTTCAAGATGGGCTAAAAATGACCATTGAAGATTTTCGCTCTCGTATGGAAGCAGCGGAATCATAGCCCTCAGAATGATAATTTTTTCTTAATGTGTTTCGGGAAGTTTTAAATACAAAGCAACAAAAAATATAAGAGGTTAAATAGTTTTATGCGTGTTTGCGTCATTGGTACTGGATATGTTGGTTTAGTTACGGGTGTTTGTTTATCTCATATTGGGCATGATGTCATTTGTGTTGATAACAACGAAGAAAAAGTTAAGTTGATGCAGTCTGGACAGTCTCCCATTTATGAGCCTGGTTTATCTGAACTAATGAAATCTTCCGCCGCATCTGGCAAATTAACCTTTACTGCTGATTTGTCCAAAGGTGTAGCTCATGGAGAAATCCTCTACATTGCCGTCGGCACTCCTCCTCTACCGACAGGGGAAAGTGATACACGCTATGTGGAAGCAGTGGCTCGCGGTATTGGAACTCACTTGAAAGATGAATATAAAGTAATTGTCAATAAATCCACTGTCCCCATTGGATCTGGTGACTGGGTGAGAATGTTGGTGTTAGATGGTAACAAAGAGTCTGGAAGTACCATTGAACCCAGCTTTGATGTCATCAGTAACCCAGAGTTTCTGCGGGAAGGTTCAGCGGTTTACGATACCTTCAACCCCGATCGCATTGTTTTAGGTGGCAATAGCGAAAAAGCTATTACTATGATGCAGGATTTATATCTACCTTTAGTAACCAGAGAATTTGCTGAAGATAAATCTTTGCCTAAAGTGCCAGTAGTGGTAACAGATCTCAGTTCAGCAGAAATGATCAAGTATGCTGCTAACTCTTTTCTGGCAACCAAAATTAGCTTTATCAATGAAGTTGCCAATATTTGCGATCGCGTAGGTGCCGACGTAACTCAAGTAGCGAAGGGAATTGGTTTAGATTCTCGGATTGGAGGCAAGTTCCTCGATGCAGGAATTGGCTGGGGTGGTTCTTGTTTTCCTAAAGATGTTTCGGCGTTGGTTCATACTGCCGATGACTATAATTATGATTCTGAGCTGTTAAAAGCTGCCATTAACGTCAACCAACGTCAGCGCTTGTTGGCTCTAGAAAAATTACAAAACGAGTTGAAAATCCTCAAGGGCAAAACTATTGGTCTATTGGGCTTGACTTTCAAACCTGATACCGATGACATGAGGGATGCCCCAGCTTTAGACTTAATTGAGCAACTTAACCGTTTAGGGGCAAGGGTGAAAGCCTACGATCCCATTGTTTCTCAATCTGGTTTAAGTCATGGTCTTTCTAATGTAATTATCGAAACCAACGCTGAAATGTTGGCAGATAAATGTGATGCTCTAGTTTTAGTGACTGACTGGAAAGAATTCCTGAAACTAGATTTGCAGAAAATTGCTAAATTAATGCATAATCCTTTGATCATTGATGGACGTAACTTCTTAGACCGTGAGGCAGTTCAAGCTGCGGGTATTCGCTATATTGGCATGGGTCGTTAGATCTCAATCATTAGATCTCAATCACAAGACTTATCCGAATATTTGAGAGCTCGGCTCATAGTGCAAAGTAGAAAAAAATTCTACTTTGCTTTTTTTTGCTTGATAGGTTTATTTGTTGCTATGTATGCAATACTTCTCGTTTAACGAGTGCTGATTAATCTATTTAGATCGAATCAAAGTTATTTGATGTCAGTTGTTCGGTGTTAATCCCGTTGAGACTGGCTAATAGCTCTTCGCCGATCATAATATCATTGCCAGCAAAACTGAGGTCCTCGAACTGCAAACCGCCTGCCAAACCAAGGCGATCACCATCTAAATTAAAGTCAACGATGGTATCCGACCCACCACCAGATCTCAGGGCGAAAAGATCCTCTCCAGCTCCCCCATCAAGGGTGTCAAAGCCAAAGCCACCATCTAGGCGATCGTTACCGTTGCCGCCAGTGAGTAGATCATTGCCATCAAGACCTCTTAGGTAATCGTCACCATTGTCTCCAGATAGAGTATCGGCACCTTTACCACCTTTGAAGACATCATTATCCTCTCCGCCAGACAGGCTATCATTGCCGTCTTTTCCATCTAAAACATCGCTACCATCGCTACCCAATAGGGTGTCATTGCCATTGCCACCATTGAGAATATCATTACCACTGGCACCAATCAGACTATCATTACCCTCATTACCCGCCAGGTTATCATCTCCTTCTCCGCCATTAATGGTGTCATTACCGCCTCCTCCATTAACGGTATCTTGACCGCTCAAAGCTTGAATTTCCTCAGAGCCATCAACACCTGACAAGTTGTCTGGATTATCGGTACCAGTAATTACCAATTGTGATTCATCGGAACCATCAAAGGTCAACTTAAATAATTCAGTCCCTGTTTCACCATTATTAGCAGCAAAAAATAATTCATCCCCAAGGACAGTTAAGTCAGCAGCATAAGATCCAGATGGAGAACCGTAGTTATTGCTTCCTGGATAAATATCTGCAACCAACTGGGTTCCCGAAGCAGTTCCATCACTGACGAATAGCTCATTGCCATGCTCGCCATCATTAGCGGTAAAGTAAAGCTGACCATTAAATTCCACGAAGTTACTGGCATAAGAACCATATTTATTGCCATAATTATCCTCTCCTGGATGGAGGTCTAGCAGTAATTGAGTCCCCGAAGCAGTCCCATCACTCACAAATAGCTCGTTACCATGCTCGTCATCATTGGCAGTGAAGTAAAGCTTGTCCTGGAACTCTACCAAGTTACTGACATTAGAACCATATTTATTGCCATAGTTATCTTCTCCTGGACGGAGGTCTACCAGTAATTGAGTCCCCGAAGCAGTGCCGTCGCTCACAAACAACTCATTGCCATGCTTATCATCATTGGCGGTGAAGTAGAGCTTGTCCTGGAACTCCACTAAGTTACTAGCATAAGAACTTTGTTTATTGCCATAGCTATCTTCTCCTGGATTAAGGTCTACCAGCAATTGAGTCCCCGAAGCAGTCCCATCGCTCACAAACAACTCATTGCCATGCTTATCATCATTGGCGGTGAAGTAGAGCTTGTCCTGGAACTCCACTAAGTTACTAGCATAAGAACCTTGTTTATTGCCATAGTTATCCTCTCCTGGGCGAAGGTCCACCAGTAATTGAGTCCCCGAACCAGTCCCATCACTCACAAATAGCTCATTACCATGTTCTCCATCATTGGCGGAAAAGTAGAGCTTGTCCTTAAATTCCACCAAGTTACCGGCATAAGAACTTTGCTTATTGCCATAGCTATCTTCTCCTGGGTTAAGGTCTAACAGCAATTGAGTCCCCGAACCAGTCCCATCACTGACAAATAGCTCATTACCATGTTCTCCATCATTGGCGGAAAAGTAGAGTTTATTATTAAATTCTGTCAAATTATAGGGGGCAGAACCATAAGCATAGCCATAATTACTGGCACCAGGACGAAGATCTTCGACTAATTGAGTTCCTTTATCAGTACCATCGCTCACAAATAGTTCTCTGCCATGTTTTCCATCATCAGCACTAAAGTAGAGCTGATCATTAAATTCGACTAAGTTACTGGGAAAAGAGCTATCAGGGGTGGACACACCACCAGGATAAGGATAAGGACGAGGGATAGAAGTGAAGGAATCGGCAGCAAGCTTATCCTCTGTTTCTGCGGAAATATCCTCTGCCGCCTCATCACTTACTGTTGTACTTTCCCCCAAAGGTTGCTCATCGAATTCTATGGGGTAGGTAGGATTAGAAATGCCAGGATTAATATCCTGAACTAACACGACTTGACCTAAGTTGGTATCCATTTTTTTGCTTGTTTTTTTGAGATAGTGTTGTATCGATTATCCATGTAATACCCCTCGCTCTCTAACGTCAAGAGAGATGTCGCTTGTAACTTAAAGTCTGTAACTTTAAAATATCGCTTATATTTCTATCATATTGATAGAAAATCAAATATTAAAAAATTATCTTGAAACTTGATAATTCACCTTGACAACTCATACTCGTTATGAGTATGATTTATTCATGAGGTTTCAGATTAACTAAACCAAACAAGATATATAGAACTATAGAACTAAGGAGTAATCTACAAGATGAGAGATACAGTACCCAGCGTCGTATTTAAAACTAGAGTACGTGATGAGTCAGTAGGAGGGTCTAATCCTTTTCGTTGGCAGGATAGAACTACAGAAGAGATCTTTAAGGGTAAAAAAGTAGTCGTATTTTCCCTTCCTGGTGCCTTCACTCCCACTTGTTCTTCAACTCACTTGCCTGGATATGAGGAGCACTATGAAGAATTCAAGTCTTTGGGTATTGATCAAATTATTTGCCTATCGGTTAATGATGCCTTTGTGATGTATCAGTGGGGCAAACAACAGGGCGTGAATAATGTTTTCTTGTTGCCTGACGGTAGTGGCGAATTTACCCGCAAAATGGGTATGTTGGTGAACAAAGAGAATCTTGGTTTTGGCATGCGATCGTGGCGTTATTCGATGTATGTCAATGACATGAAGATCGAAAAAATGTTTATTGAGCCAGATTTTGGGGACAATTGTCCCACAGATCCTTTTGAAGTTTCTGATGCCGATACAATGTTGGCATATTTAAAAGGATCGCAATAAACGCTGTAATTTATTCACAATAGCTTGAGGCGATCTATGCGATCGCCATAGATCGCCTAGCTTTTAAGGAACAGGTTAAAGATATTGCCTTGTCTGTCTCGAATTTTCTACACTTAATTAACACTTCGGGAAAATCAAGAGAATTAACAAAAAAAATAAAAAGGAGAATTAAATTATGGTTTCTACTGTTCCTAAGCAAAAACTTTATGCAACTCGTATTGATTTAGCAGAAGATCTACGAGTAAAAATAGTCGAGATTTTAAATCAAACCTTGGCAGCAACTCTCGATCTTAAAACTCAAACCAAGCAAGCCCACTGGAACGTGAAGGGCATGGACTTCTACCAATTGCACCTCTTGTTTGATGAAATGGCAGGGGAACTAGAGGAGTATGTCGATATGGTTGCTGAACGGATCACTGCTTTGGGAGGAATCGCCCTAGGTACCGCCAGAATCGCAGCGGGGGAGTCAATCTTACCCGAATATCCCTTTGACGCTGTCACCGGAGCAGACCACGTAACTGCCTTGGCCGATCGCTATAGTCTTTACGCCAAACATTTACGGGGAGCAATTGACCAGACCGATGAATTGGGAGATGCCGATACGGCAGACCTCTATACTGAAATTTCGCGGACGATTGATCAGCGTCTTTGGTTCTTAGAAGCTCATTTAGTTGGATAGTAAAGATTATGGCAGATACGAAAGGTGCGGATGCAGTAGATCAGGCGATCGCTCAAGGTTTAGATTTAGATGGTTCGCCAATTCCTGCCGAAAAATTGTCACTATATAACAAGGTGATGGGGTTTGAAGCGGGCAGACAAAGAAGCGGTGTGACTAATACCATGCGGTCTAGAATCGTCAGAATTGGGGCAAAACACCTGGCACAAGATGAGCTTAATCAGATGTTGTTGGCTGCGGAGTTTCCGCCGTTGAAAGACAAAGAAGTCGCTTTTTATTATGGCGGAAAGTAAAGGGCTGCAAGCAGCTAAAAGCTAGAAGCTAAAAGCTAGAAGCTAGAAGCTAGAAGCTATAAACCCAAGATAGCAAAATAGAAAGCAAAAAAGCAGGGGTGCAAAGCAGAACAGCAAACCTGCCTTTTTATTGCCAGTTTCGGACTATTAAATCAAGAGAAATAAGGAGAGACTAAGAAGATGAGCTATGATTTTGATTTATTTGTCATTGGCGCAGGTTCAGGGGGTATTGCCACCGCCAGAAGAGCTGCCCAATATGGCGCGAAGGTAGGGATTGTAGAAAGCGATCGCCTGGGGGGAACTTGTGTTAATCGAGGATGTGTTCCCAAAAAGCTGATGGTCTATGCATCTCATTTTCCCAATGGCTTTGAAGAGTCCGCAGGTTACGGCTGGTCAGTAGGGGAAACCAGTTTTGATTGGTTAAAGATGATTACTGCTGTGAATAATGAGGTTGATCGCCTGAATGGTATTTATCAAAGAATGTTAGATAACTCCGAAGTTAAGATCTATCGTGGTTATGGCAAGTTTGTTGATGCCCATACCATTCAAATTGGTGACCAAAAGGTTACTGCGGAAAAGATCTTGATTGCGGTGGGTGGTAAACCTGTAAAACCTGAAACAATTAAGGGCATTGAACACACCATTACTTCGCGGGAAATTTTTAACGTTCAAGAACAACCCAAACGCATGGTAATTATTGGTGGTGGCTATATTGCTGTGGAGTTTGCTTGTATTTTGAATGGTTTAGGGACAGAAGTGACGTTAGTTATTCGTGGGGATAAAATCCTGCGGGGTTTTGACGAAGATATTCGCGAAGAAATTCAAACAGGAATGGAAAATCACGGGATTAAGATCATTACTGGTCTTGATTGCGATCGCATGGCGATTGACAAAACTGATAGCGGTTTGAAAATTACGATTCCCACTCAAGATGGTGGTGCAGAAACTATCGTTGCCGATGCAGTTAGTCTCTCCGCGACGGGCAGAAAACCCGATTTAGCCAATCTTGGTTTGGAAAATACTGGAGTCGAGATTGTTAACGGTGCGGTAGCAGTGGATGAATATAACAAAACCGCTGAAGATCATATCTATGCCGTAGGAGACTGTACCGATCGCATTAATCTTACTCCTGTAGCCATTAATGAAGGTCGGGCTTTTGCCGATACGCATTTTGGTGGTCAATCGCGAAAAATGAGTTACGAGAATATTCCTACTGCTGTTTTTACTACCCCTGAGGCAGCTACCGTCGGTTTGACCGAAGCTGAAGCCAAAGCAAAATATGGAGATGCAGTTAAGGTTTATCGCAGTAAATTCCGTCCGATGTACTACACCTTGGCTGGGAAAGAAGAGAAAACCCTGATGAAGCTAATTGTCGAGACCAATACCGATAAAGTGGTGGGGGCACATATGGTAGGAGACAGCGCCGCAGAAATCATTCAAGGAGTGGCGATCGCCGTTAAAATGGGGGCGACCAAAGCTGATTTTGATGCCACCGTAGGCATACATCCTAGTTCGGCAGAAGAGTTTGTCACCATGAGATAAGACTAAGACTAACGTGAGTTCGGTGAATACAAAATTAACTATTGGTGTTTGGAAAAAGGGAAAAGGGAAAAGGAAAAAAAGACAGTAAGCCAAATACAGGTCGGTTCAGTACTGGTGTATTCAACTCGATGTTTTTGGTGGGCGGGGATGAAGAGATAATCGCCAGTAGTTAGCTTAATCCGAGAATTATCCTCATAGCTTAATTCTCCTGACCCTTGAAGTACAATTAACCATTCGTTCTGCTCTTGGTCGTACCATTCCCCGACTGGGGTGGTTTGCCCTGTGGAAATGATCCTTTTGAAGGAAATCTGGTCATCATGCCACAGAGTCTCGAATAATTCCGTTGCTGGAAGTTTTTCGGGCAATTCAAATATGTTTTTTATTTCATTGTTCATCAATCGTAGGGGCGAATAGCCATTCGCCCTTACAGGATTTTCGTGTCCTAACCCTATTCAGTGAAATTACATTCCAGGTAAATTTAAACCGCTGGTGAGTTCTTCCATTCGTCCACGCATCAAGTCTGTAGACTGGTCATAGGCAGACTGCATGGCTGCGGAAACGGAGGCGGAAAGAGCTTCTGCTCCAGCATTCATCGCTTCAGGAGAAATTTCGACACGACGGGGTTCTTGGTTGCCACTCATGACGACTTTAACTAGTCCATCTTCGCTTACTCCTTCAATTTCCATCTGCTCTAATTCATTTTGGAGTTGTTGCGCTCCAGCCTGTACTTCCTGAGCCTTTTTAAAAGCGTCAGCAAGTTCTTTCATTTTGCCTAGTGGTCCAAATCCTTTTCCTGCCATATCTATATCGGTTTATTTTGTATTAGTGACTACGCAATTAATTAGCAAGATTAGCATAACTCAGGAAACAGTCAATTAGAACTCTCCGAGCAACTTAACTTCTGGCTCTAAAGATACTGACCAGTGATCTTCTACCTTTGCTTGAGCATAGCGTATTAACTCAAAGATATCCTTAGCGGTAGCCAGACCGCAGTTGAGAATAAAGTTCGCATGACGATGAGCTATCTGAGCATCACCAATCTTATACCCTTTTAATCCTAGCTGTTCGATGAGATTAGCTGCCGCCTGGGGTTGGGGGTTACGAAAAACACTGCCACAACTGGGAAGATGATAGGGTTGAGTGGTTTTGCGTTGCGTCCAATTTTGGTTTGACAATGCCATGATTTCTTCTTTGCTATAGCCAGGTTCTAGCTGGATAGTCGCTCTGACCACCAAGCGTTTTCCGTCTTGTAGATTAGAGGTGCGATAGCTATAGGCTAAATCCTCGGGTTTTAATTCGGTAATGGTACCATCGGTGGATAAGACAGTGGCGCTGACTAAGATATCCGACATACAAGATGTGTGCGCTCCCGCATTCATCACCACACCGCCCCCCACGGTGCCGGGAATACCAACCGCCCATTCCAGCCCTTTCAAGCCCCGTTTGGCAGCTTTCCAAGCTAGTTTGGCGATCGCCTCTCCAGCATCCGCTACCAAAATACCAGTGTCAGGATTGAACTCATAACTGCGAAAATGCCGAGTTGAAAGGACAAATCCTGGTAAACCGCGATCGCTAATTAACAGATTTGAACCAGCCCCCAGTAAGGTTAACGGCATATCCTGAGACTGATACCAGGCAAAACTTGCTTCTAACTCGTCCCAATTTCTAGGGGCAGCATACCACTGAGCATCACCCCCTACTTTATAGGTGGTTTGACTCGCCAGAGACACCCCTGACTGGATTAAATTATCTTTGTTCATTTGCCATTATTATTCACTATTACTCACTGGTAACTGGGAACGGATTACTGAAACAAGGCAATAGTTTTGGGAATTGCTTGATTAAGGTTACCCGCTCCTAAGAACATTGCCAAGTCTCCAGGCTGTAATATTTCTGAGTGCAGGAAACTCTCAATCGAATCAACCTCAGGATAATAGTGGACATTATGATGGTAAGTAGCGATCGCCTTCACTAGATCGGAACCACTAATGCCAAAGCTGTTGTTTTCTCCTGCACTATAGATATCTGTAATCACTACGACGTCAGCATCTTGAAAAGCTTGGGCAAATTCCTGGAGGAAGGTTTGAGTGCGACTGTAACGATGGGGTTGAAAAATCCCCACTACTCGTCGAAGAGAGTTGTTACCAGATACTCGTAATTTGCCAGCAGTTAAAGTAACTTTAATTTCGCTGGGATGATGGGCATAGTCATCAATAAACGTGATGCCGTTAGTCTCACCTCGATGTTCAAACCTTCTTTTGGCTCCCCCAAAAGTTGAAATCGCTTGAGCAATGGTGCCAAATTCCAAGCCGATTTCTCTCCCTACGGCGATCGCTGCTAAAGCATTATTGAGATTATGTTCTCCTAACAATGGTAGTTGCAATTCCCCCAGACAAGAGCCTCTTTCCCAAATTTCAGAATTGCTGCCTTGGGCATGATAGGTAATATTTTTGGCGGTGTAGTCTGCCCCTAGCTCTGGATTTAAACCATAACTAATGGTTAAAGCTAGTTCATCGCGAATTATTGGATCGTCAATGCAGCCGATTAAGGTATTGCACTGTCCGGCAAAGGTTTGAAAAATACTAACTACTTCTTGAATATCCTGATAGCGATCGGGATGATCTAACTCAATGTTAGTGATAATGCCAATACTGGGATGATGCTTCACTAAAGAACCATCGGATTCATCAGCTTCAGCAACTAAATATTCTCCTTGACCACTTCTAGCATTGCCATCCCAAGCATCCACTTCACCACCGACAATAATTGTGGGATCAAGCTGACATTTAAATAGCATATAACCAATTAAGCTGCTGGTGGTAGTCTTACCATGAGTCCCTGAAATGGCTATACCCTGGTATTCCTCAATTAAAGCCGCCAAAAGATCAGAGCGGTGAAAAATTGGACAGCCTAGTTCCACTGCCGCAGCATATTCAGGATTGCTTTGGGCGATCGCTGTGGAACAAATCACCTGGGGCAGAGGGGGGAAACCTTGAGCGTCACTCCTCAATAGTTCAATTTCTGGTAGCGCCGCAGAGTTACCTCCTGCGGGTACTGGCTGACGTTTAATTCCTGGGCTGGGTCTAAAAAAATCGAGATTCCTGGCTTCTTGAGCATAAAAAATCTTTGCCCCCAAAGCTTCCAGACGATCTGTAATATGACTAGAACGCAGATCAGAACCTGATACTGGCAGTTGTCGTTGTGCAACAATCTGGGCTAAAGCCGACATTCCAATTCCGCCAATACCAATAAAATGAAATGGTTTTCCTGTTAAATCTACTTTTGCCACTTCTTGTGCCACCTCTTTGACTCCCGCCATAGTACAAATATCTTGGTTGAAGGTTACAGAATACTAACTTATTTTGAAGTGCAGCATTCCTGATAACCATTGCTGAAAACAATACGGGCTATGATAGCAAGAATTTTTAAGACTTAGGGATAAAAGATCAAAAGATCAGGATTAAACCAGCAAATTAAGCCTAAAAAGCGACCTAAGCCAGAAAATCAAGCGCAAAATTTGCCCTTGAATAAGTTTTGAGGCGATGGCGTAATTATTCTATGGCACAAACCATTGCACAAACAAATATTTCTGAGAGATTAGTAAGCTCAATTAAGGTTGAAATTGATTCTGAGTCAGGTCTTGAAATGTGCTTACTTTACGATATGATGAGTCTTATTAAGAATGTTTTAATGTATTAACCTAATAAAATAGAGGGCAAAAATATAGTGGTTAGAGTAGCAATTAACGGTTTTGGACGTATCGGGCGTAACTTTGTCAGATGTCTACTAACTAGAGGAAATGATACCAATCTAGAATTGGTGGGTCTGAATGATACTTCTGACCCGAAAACTAACTCTCACTTGTTGAAGTATGACACTATGTTGGGGGTTTTGGATGCAGACATTGGTTACGATGCTAACTCTCTAATCGTCAACGGTAAAACCATTAAATGTGTCTCCGATCGCAACCCCCTAAACTTGCCCTGGAAAGAGTGGGATGTTGATATTATTATTGAATCTACTGGTGTTTTCCGCGATGCCGAAGGTGCAGGAAAGCATCTCCAAGCTGGAGCGAAAAAAGTAGTAATCACGGCTCCTGGAAGTGGCCCTAATATTGGTACTTATGTAATGGGAGTAAATGACGAAAAATATACTCCTGGTGAATTTGATATTGTTAGTAATGCTAGTTGTACTACTAACTGTTTAGCTCCTATTGTTAAGGTTATTAACGAGAACTTCGGCATCATTAAAGGTGCGATGACTACTACTCATAGTTATACTGGCGACCAACGTATTCTCGATGCTAGTCACCGTGATTTAAGACGGGCTAGAGCGGCCGCAGAGAACATTGTCCCGACTTCTACTGGTGCAGCTCAAGCAGTAGCCCTAGTTTATCCTGAAGTAAAAGGCAAGCTAAACGGTATTGCTCTACGAGTGCCAACTCCTAACGTTTCCGTGGTTGATTTGGTTGCTCAAGTTGAGAAGAAAACCATTGCCGAAGAGGTTAATGAAGTCCTCAAGAAAGCTGCGGAAAGTTCTCTCAAAGGTATTTTGGGTTACACTGATCTACCTCTAGTTTCCTCTGACTTCAAAGGTACAGATGTGTCCTCTACCGTTGATGGACTGTTAACTCTAGTGCTAGATGGCGACATGGTTAAAATCATTGCTTGGTATGACAACGAATGGGGTTATTCTCAGCGGGTTGTTGATTTAGCTGAATTGGTAGCTAAAGGAATGTAATTCACGAGGCTCTAACAAATTATATTTTTTGGCAGACACCTCCCTAGGCAAAGTTAGGCGGGGTGTTTTTTTAATTAAAAGCTCTAAGCTCTAAGCCTTAAGTATTTTTAACTAACTATAACTAGCTCCAGAATTGCTTTAAAATTGCTATTATAAGTACAAATATTTGTACTTTCTGAGATGTTAGCCAAGCAAACCAACTATACTAATCTGCGTCAAAATTTAGCCTCAATACTTGATGAATCGATCGCCGATCGCAGTGTGATTATTGTGACTCGTCAGGGAAAAGACGATGTGGCAATTCTCGCTGCTGATGAACTATCGAACCTATTGGAAACATTGCATCTATTTAGATCTCCTGAGAATGCACAAAAGCTACTGGCAGCTATGGCTAGAGCCGATGCGATCGCCGAGCAACCTGAGCTAAAATCAGAAAGTCTTGCAGAACTCTGTCAGGAGTTAGACATTGAGCGGTAGCATAGTGATTTTTGACCAACAATTTCGTGAAGATCTACGTTGGTGGGCAAAAAAAGACCGCAAGATACTCAATCGAATCTTAGATCTGGTGGAAGCGGTAATCACCGATCCGGTAACGGGAATTGGTAAGCCAGAAAAACTCAAATATTTACCTGGATCTCGTTGGTCGAGAAGAATCACTCAAGAACATAGGCTCGTATACCAAATAGAAGATAACAAGCTCATCTTTTTGCAATGTCGTTATCATTATTAAATTCGTGAATCAATTTTGGATTGTCAGACTGAGTGTACTCATAACGACTATGAATAAAAGCTATAATTTGGCTATGACAAAGTAGCTCGATCAAACCGCGATCGCTGAAACAGATGGCTAAACTTGCAAAACGACGTTCGGAAAATATTACGGGTAATTTTTACGTAGATAGCACTTGTATTGATTGTGATACCTGTCGCTGGATGGCTCCAGAAGCTTTTACCGAAGTAGGAGAACAATCTGCTGTATACCAGCAACCAAGTAACGAAGTAGAGCAGCTTAAAGCGATGCAAGCACTGCTATCCTGTCCTACGGCTTCCATCGGCACGGTAGAAAAACCCAAAGATGTTAAAGTCGCACAACAAAGCTTGCCGATTTTAATCGCGGATAACGTCTATCATTGTGGCTATCATGCCGAGAATTCCTACGGCGCAGCCAGTTATTTTATTCAAAGAGCGGCAGGTAATATTTTAGTTGACTCGCCGCGCTATTCTCCTCCCTTGGTGAAAAGATTAGAAGCAATGGGAGGAGTGCGCTACTTATATTTAACCCATCGGGATGACGTTGCCGATCATCAAAAATTTCATGACCATTTTCAATGCGATCGCCTTTTGCATGTCGACGATATCACCTCAGATACCAAAGATGTGGAAATTCAACTTAAGGGAATCGAGCCGATTCAATTTGGTGACGATGTTTTAATTATTCCCGTACCAGGACATAGTAAAGGACATACAGTATTGCTTTACGATCAGAAATTCCTTTTTACAGGGGATCATTTAGCTTGGTCGAGATATCTCAATCAGCTTTATGCTTTTCGTACCTATTGTTGGTATTCCTGGACAGAACAAGTACGGTCAATGGAAAAATTAGCCAATTATTCTTTTGAATGGGTATTGCCTGGTCATGGTCGTCGCTTTCACGGCGATCGCACCACCATGGAACAACAAATGCAGATCTGTTTGGACTGGATGAAAAACTCCGTTGATCCGTAACATCATTTAATTAAACATTGAATATTGGGCGATCGCCCTGAAGATGAGATCGGAGATTTTATAGTCATTTCTAATAGAAAGCATCTGAAATACAGAAAACGGTCGAGGCGATCGCTGGTATTTTTATTTAACTTTATTTAGAACATCTTGCTCAACTAACTCTACTTGAAATACAGCGGCAAAAGCCTTCGCTACATCGATCCGAACTCGTTCTACTGTAAGGTCGGGAACAAATTCCTGTAGGCTACCAACTGGCTTGTCGGCAATCCCGCAGGGAACTATCTGTTGAAACCCACCCATGTCAGAACAAATATTAAGGGCAAAACCATGCATGGTAATCCAACGACGCACTTTAATACCGATCGCCGCAATCTTTTTCCCTTCTAGCCAAACTCCCGTAAAATTTGGAACACGATAGGCGGACAAACCATAATTAGCAACAGTCTTAATAATTACCGCTTCTAATTGCCGCAGATACCAATGTAAATCCTGTTGATAGTAGCGCAGATTTAGAATTGGATAACCTACCAACTGACCAGGACAATGGTAGGTCACCTCTCCCCCTCGTTCAATCCGATGAATCTCAAATTCTCCCGCTTGAGGATCAAAGTTAAGAAAATCCAAACTCGAACCTGTGCCCAAAGTATAAACAGGGGAATGTTCTAATAAAATTAAAATATCATTTAAGCTAGTATTCTTAACTCTTTCTTCTACTAGCGATCGCTGATAGTCCCAGGCTTGAACATAACGGACTATTCCTTGATTTTCTAGTACACAGTGTCGCTTATCTGGAGGCATAATTACAGACTATTTTAGTAAATGTCAATCAATGTAACGTAACATGAAAAAAACTCTGTTTTACTGTTTTTTAAGATAAAAAGTGTTAGTGTTGTAACTATAAAGCTAGAGAAAGATACAATTGCTTAAGAAAATTGCCTAGATAAACTCAAACTGTAAACCACCTCAAATTTGTAGAATTTAAAGTGTAGCAGTTTTGGTTAAAATAACCCGCATCTCTGTAGATAGATTAGATTGATAGTTCACTATATATTGAAATCAGACTATCATGACAATGCTTCTAAGCATTACTAACAGAAAAACAAAGCATAAACTAAAGCATATTGCTTATATGCAGATATATGCAAAGAATTAGATAATGCTATTAGTAGAATAGTTTATTCCGAACTTTGAGAGTTTGCTAATTACCTATTTTTAATAGGAAAAGCTAGCTTTTTAGTTCAAGAGATCCGTATATCTAATTACAATTTCCAAGCAAGATTGTGTTTTACTATATGGCTTTAAAATGTATATTATGGAGTAGCGAGTATGAAGCTTTTGATCCAAGGAAATAATATTGCAGTCACGGAATCAATTCATGATTACGTCGAACAGAAGTTAGAAAAAGCAGTTAAACATTTTCAGAATATAACTAGCAAAGTGGATGTCCATTTATCTGTGGCGCGCAATTCTCGGATCGAAAGAAAACATAAGGCGGAAGTGACGGTATTTGCCAATGGAACAGTGATTCGCGCTCAGGAGGGTAGCGAAAGTCTCTACGCAAGTATCGACATGGTAGCGGATAAGATTGCTCGTCAGTTACGCAAGTATAAAGAGAAACATCTAGCCAAAAATGCTCACCCCCAGGTACGCCCCGAAGAAATAGTTGAGAGTGAAGAGCTATTAGAAGTTAATGAGTTAAATAGCGATCGCTCGCCCGAACTACCCGCCACCGTCGTCAGAAGCAAATATTTTGCCATGCCTCCCATGACCACGGAAGAAGCTTTGGCACAACTTCAACTCATCGACCATGATTTCTACATGTTTCACAATAGCGAAACCAATGAAATCAACGTCATCTATAGTCGAAATCATGGAGGCTATGGGGTGATTCAACCCCGTTCAGATAGCAATGCTCGCCAAGGGGATTATTCTCATTAAGCATCATCAAAGCAAATAGAAAATATAGAAAATGAGGCAAGGAGGATTAGTAATTAACTTCCATTGCCTCATTTTGTCTGCCTATTTTGGGCTGAAAATTCTAATCAAGCTCCGACAATATTTCCACTGCTTCAACTTAATAGATTTTATCAAGCGATCGCCTGATGCTTAGATTTCTGCGCCAGGTTTTGCTTCTGCACCCGCTTCTACAACTGCGTTTCTTAATAAAGTGATTTGCTGCTCAAATTCCATACTTTCAATTTGAGATAATAGCTCTGTTACGCTACCACTAGGCTCGTAATTTTCAGGCATCGGAATAATCGTTCCTGCTTCCATTCCTTGCGCCAAACGATACCAGAAATATAGCTTGCTGTTCTCACTAAAAGCGCCATACTCGCGGGAAATAAGACTATCTTGTGATTCGATAATTTTACGCTGTACGTCTAGCTGCTCCTCATGAGACAGTTCTTTGACTTGATTGAATAATCCTTCTACAATTTCATCTGATGCTGCACCAGGTGCTGCTGGAGTAACGGATGTCCCCATTTTTGTATAGACATACCAAAGAAAGGCCAATTTATCATCTGTCGAGAGATTACCGTAAGAACCGAGTGCGCTCGAGATATTCTGTTCTGAAGTACCTGTAGCCATGTTGTTTTTTCAACTCCAATTTAATATTTTTAAGCTTTTTGATTAAAGTTCATTAGTTACTAATTTATTGGTGTTGGAAATGACAGGAAACTATAAAAAGATAGATAAATATCTAAATCGAGCCTCAACCAGAGATAGATATTGTAAGTAATTACTGATTACGTTTTGAGAGACTGTTTGTAAAAAGAAAATAAAGAAGGTTGTTGATGAGGAAGATTAGACTGTAAAAGGAAAGAAATCAAACTAAATAAGTAGAGACAGTGAG
>JBJOPG010000025.1:0-34000 GCA_046050865.1 Cyanobacteriota bacterium | reverse complement strand
CATCCATCACATAAATGCGGTCTGCCATTTTGACGGTAGACAAACGATGGGTAATTAATACCGCAGCTTGATCTTTAATTAACTCGCGAAACTTTTTAAAAATTTCATATTCAGCCTTAGGATCCATCGCGCTAGTTGGCTCATCCAAGACAATGACTTGCGAGTCTCGTAAAAAGGCTCTGGCAAGGGCGACTTTTTGCCATTGACCGATACTTAATTCTTCACCAGTATCAAATAGTTTGCCTAAGACAGTATCGTAACCATGAGGCAATTTGGTAATTACATCGTGGGCGCCAGAACGCATGGCAGCAGCAAGAATATTTGGATCTTTTGCCTCAATCTCAATATTACCCAAACGAATATTTTCTTCGGCAGAAAAATGATATTTGGCGTAGTCTTGAAAAATGACACTGATTTGACGGCGTAAGTCAGCTATTTTGAACAGGCGTAAATCTACACCATCAATAGTGATATTACCGCTAGTGGGATCGTACAGACGGCAGAGTAATTTGATCAGTGTTGTCTTACCACAACCATTTTCTCCTACTAGAGCGATCGTTTCACCAGGCTTAATAGTTAAATTAATATTCTTGAGAGCTTGACGGGCAGAATCAGTATATTGAAAACTAACATTATTAAATGTAATCCCTTGTTGCAGGGGCAGAGGAAGAACTTTTGGATGTCCTGGTTCAACTACTGTTGGTTTTAAATCCAAAAACTCATAAAGATTTGCCAGAAATAAATTATCTTCATAAAGACCAGATACGCTAGTTAAGGTGGCTTTTAGGTTATTTTGCCCCCGTTGAAGAGCTTGGTAATAAAGAACTAAATCACCGAGTAATAAAACTCCTTGAATAGTTTGATAAATAATCAAACCAAAAACTATGAAGATAATAATGCCTGCAAAAGCTTGAGCTAAGAAAAAGGTGGTGGAACGTTTAATCGAAATTCCTAATTTTTCTTTATAAAGCTTGCTTCTAATTTTGTCGTACTCATTGCTAAACCAATTACCTAAATTGAAAAGGCGAACTTCTTTGGCAAACTGTTCGTTGGTTAGCATCCACCCTAAATACATCGACTGTCTCTCTAGTTGAGTGCGCTTGCGCTGCCAACTGTACATAGTCCGAGAATATTCAATCCTGACAAAGACTGCTGGAATAGTCGCCACCAACAAAACACCAATAATTCCCCAATGCAGAGATACTAACAACCCCACCATGGCAATTAAGGAGATAAAATTTTGCACTAACTGAGCAAGACGAGTTAGAATTTGCGGTGGTCGATAGGGAGCTTCTTGCTGCGCTCTTTGTAGAGCGTCGTGATATTTGGCATTTTCATAGTATTCTAAATCTGCTTCTATTGACTTAGCATGGATAATACCCTGCATATAGTCAGTTACTTTTTGGGCATGAGCTGTATTGACCAGTTCATTTAAGGATTGGCAGAAGCTATCGATAATAGTAGCGATTCCAGCCAAAATAATTAGTGGTAAAACCTGCGCAAATACTTGTTCGGGGTTACTGGCTTTGAGGTTGATAGTTACTGTATCAATAATTAGTTTCGCCAGATAAATTAATGCCAGAGGCATCAATCCTTGAACCACTACTAGAGCTAGCCGAGTAATTGTCCAACCAGGACTACTTTGCCAAACTAAGCGCAAGGCTGGTAGAAAGCGAAGTGCAACTTTAAGTTTATTGTTAATACTTGATAAGTATTTCATATTATTTTGTTGTGTAACTTAAAATATCTCCAGAATTAGCGATCGCTTCTCCATAATCTTGTCCTAAACCAAAATAAAATTTACCATCTAAATATTCAAAGGATCTCGCTCTATTTTGACCAAGAAAATGTAAAATCTCTTGCCATTCTAAGTTCTTATTTAAACTCGAAAGCTGGTACACATACACAACAAAGTGTTCTTTTTGTTTTTTGTTTGCTAAGGCATATAATCTATCATTAATTAATAAAATATTTTCTCCTAAAGATTGTTGAGCGGGAAACTCAACAAATAAAGGTTTTGATTCCAAACTTTTCTTAATAAAAATCCCTAAAGAATTCATATACGCTTGATGAGTATTACGAGTATCTATTGAATAAGAACGAACTGAATAGATCAGGTTACCTCGATATTCTACTGTATTCCAAATCCGACTAATAATGGATAAATCACTATCAAAATTTAAATCTTCAGAAATAAAATCAAGATTGCTTAAACTATAATCTAATTCAAACTTTTTTTGTGTCTGATCGTATACTGCGATCACTACAGGTATATCGACTTTGTTTTTTAATAAAGATGTTTGCGCGTAAATTTGATGTTGATAATAAAAAGCTGAAAAGAACCAGTCAAAAAATAAAATTGGTTATTGGTCCTGCATTTTCAACAGAACTACCACCACCAAGATATATTTTGCCATTAAAAGCTTGTAAATCCCATACATTCAAAGCACGACCTTTTTTACCATCAGTTAAAAGAGGATTTCCCAATCGAACAATAGATTGATTACTATTTACTTCTTGACGATCAAATCCCCATGCTAGTAGTAAAAGAGTAATTAAAAATAACCAAGCAAACACTAATAGTTTTTGTCTGTATTTTTTATCCATTAGTTAACATAAGTGTTTGCTATTTTGTCTCTCTCTTGAGTATTTTTTTGAAACAAAAGAGATTCAAACTGCAACTAAAGCAGCTAAATCCTCTTCTACTAAATAAGCAATAGTATTGAGTAAATCTAAAGAACGCGGACGCTCAAGCCGATAAATAGGTATAGACTTAGTTAAGTTTATACATTGATGAAAGTGTAATGCTGTTTGCTGATCTCGTTTAAATTCCTCGCCTAACAGCATTGGAATATAAGAATTGGCAATTAGAGAAGTCATTGCTGCTTGAGGTTCAAGAGGTTTAATTCGAGGTATATCTCCTTCACCTAGTAGATAAATTCTTCGGACAGGAATAGGAGTTGCAGAAAACCTCTCTAAAATTGGGCGGGCGCGTTTTTCAGCTTTTGGATGAATTTTCCTGAGGCTTTCTGCCTCATCTCCTAATGCAGCTTTTGCTGCTTCGGGCCAAAGCTTGATTTGAGGAAATCCTGGAATCAAAGTGTGAACACCACCATTGTTAACTTTTAAAGCTGCTACATCATCGGTAATCAGTTGGTGACCTCTACCATAAAGTGTAGCAGTCATTGTAGATTTACCTTGACCTTTAGCCCCGATAAAAATAGCTGCACCATCATTAATTGCTACAGCACTACCGTGCAAAATTAAGAATTGTCGTTGATGAAGTGCCATTGCTAAAACCGAGCCTAATAAAGGTAGTCGCATGACTTGCTCTTGTACATTGGCAAAAGGCTCGATAATAATTTCTTTTCCAGCGCTAACTAAAAATTTACCGACGACCCGCCAACATAAATAAGCGCGATCTCCGTCAAGCTGGAAATAGCTCCATGATTCCAGAGTTTCTGGTAAAGACCAATTAACTTTTCCAAAACGGATGATTATATCTGCTCCTTTGTCTTCGTTCGATTTTTGTAGTTCTGGTAAACTTAAGTCCGAGGAAATATTAAGACCATAAGCCGTATATCTGTACATTGTTTTTAATTTAATTATTTAAGAAAAAGGGGAAAATTTATTTTAAATCTTCCCCTGTTAATCGAGACTACTTTTTCAATTTAAGAATGTAAAACTTTTACTTAAATTATCCTGAAAAATCAGAATCGCCAGTAGTACCAGGAATTACTTTTCCATTTACTATTAAACTATCTGATGCAGGAGCATCACCAATAACTTGAGTGATAGTTTCTACATTTCCGTAGTTAGTTAGTTTTGGAGCTGAGTATTTTGCTTTCATTCATTTTACCTCAAAAATAAAGTTTCCAATTAACTTATAACTCTTTTTTTAAAGAAAATCAAGCTTTTTAATAACATTATTAACTTAAATTATTCAGATCTACATTTACTATAAAATAATTCGATTTAATCATTTTAGCCATAAAGACAAAGAAACACTAGCCCAAATTTTATTTATGACATTTTCTGTGATTTTTTCTTTATAAATTGAATTTTGATAAATTGATTTTAGATTAGCAATATCAACAAATTCTGCTATCTTTTCCGCTTTAATTACCATTGCCTCTTCTAAAATTTTCTGGTCATACTCCAATAAACCTTTAATCATTCCTGGGGTTATATCAGTTTTATCGCCTCGCCATTGAATTTTAGGTGGAAGGATACCATCCATTGCTCTTCTCAAAACCATCCTTGACCAACCTAGATTTAATTTTTGTTCTGGAGGTAAAGCCAAACAAAATTCAATCAATCTTTTATCCATAAAGGGATGACGAGACTCAATTCCAAAAGCAGCAGCATAAGTATCCAATCCTTCTAAAGGAATCGAAAACAATCCTGAAGTTAATTCCCTCCAGTGATGCTCTTTCTGTGTCAATGGTGGATCTTCAGAACGATCAAAAGATTGTACGCGCTCGCTCAATCCAATACGTTGAGCAAAATCAGGGTTAACTAGAGGAAAAGGATTAGATGGAGTGCGTTTAGGTCGATTGAAATAACGTAATTTCTGTTTAATTCCATCGGGAACTATTGCTTTGAAACCATAGTTAAGCCAAAGTTGGCGAGGGGAAATTTCAACAGCTTCACTAATTTGATTAACAGCCAGCCAAAAAGCCAACCATTTCCCTTTTCGTGCTAGTTCTTTTAGAATAGGCAATCCATAATGACGTAAAAGCTTAGTAGGTGATTCATTAAAGTTTTTAGCTAAAGCTGTTCCTTCGACTAAAAAGGCTTTCCATTTTTCTGCTCTAGCTAATTCTTTTAAATAATAAACCCCATGAGAAACGGTGCTATCGCCATCAAAACCATTTAAACTAATACGTACCTCAGCTTCTTTGGTAGCACGGTTCAAACCCCAAACTAGATAGCAGTTACCAATCAGTGATTCATCACAATATTTAAAAAAATTTTGCCATTCCGATAGAGGTCCTGTCTGATCGGGATGAACAAAATGGGGGATGAGATCCCCCTGAGCAATTACTGTTTCAATATAATTGCGTTCGTTGGATTCTGGAACACTATCAAAGATGTTAGAAACAGTATGAAGTTGCTTTCCTTGTTCCCGTAATAAATTCCTTGCTACACAAGTAATTGAAGAAGAATCTAAACCACCACTCAAATGAGAACCAATCGGAAAAGCACTCCGCAAACGACATTGAACAGCTTCGGTAAATATCTCTAAAAATGCCTCGGCATATTCTTGATCGGAATTAAGTCTTATTTCTTTGCCAGGTTCAAGGGACCAATAACGCTGTAGAGTAACCTTTCCTTTTCGGTCTATGATTAAGGTATGTGCAGCAGGAAGCCGCCAAATGTCCTGATATGATGTGATGCTTCGATCTTCTAAAGTAGAGGTTAAGTAATCCCCAATTCTAACTTCGTTAAGTTGGAAGGGAACATCAGGTAATCGAACTATGGCTTTGATTTCAGAAGCAAAAACAAAAGTTTGATTTGCTTGATGATAATAGCAAAACGGTTTTACCCCAAAATGATCTCTAGCACAAAACAGTTGCTGCTTGTGTTTATCCCAGATAACAAAAGCAAAATCACCTAACAACTCTTGAGGACAATTTTCACCCCATTTATAGTAAGATTTTAAGATAAGCTCTACATCGGTAATTTTTTCAGCAGCGAGATCTCTTAAATCCAGGCGAGAAATTAATTCGTCGCGATTGTCAATTCTGGCATCAGCAGTAATTACGCAGTTTCCATAATCATCAGTTAATGGTTGCTTCTCCAATAAAGATTCAGGAGTAGTCCAAAGCAGACGATGACCCAAACCCAGGTTATCTTGATACCAAATATCTGCTCCATCTGAACCACGATGAGCTATGGTATCAGACATCTGTTGCAAAACATTTGGTTTGACTGGCTGAGCATTAAGATAATAAATACCAAAAATTCCGCTCATAAAACAACAATTTAATTAAGAATTTCTTCTTCGCTTACTTCAAGTAATTTCGCTTCTTGCATTTCTTGCAATATCGATTGAAGATCTTGCTCTGCTTGTTCTGGAGTTACCTCGTATTCCTCTAAAATCAAGTCAAGCAATTTTTCTTTTGTTTGAGGCTGTTGTAACCACTGCCAAATATCGACTCCAACTGAATTAAGACCATAATAGACTCCAGATTCTAGGTCGAGAATAACTGCCTCATCAGCAATTTCTGAATACAGATGGTTTTGGGATATTTTATAAGTTGTAGATTGATTCGTAGTAATTTTAATGCTCATATTTCCTTCAGGCTCACTTACGCTACGTAATTAGAATAAGTGAATAAAAATGCTTTACTGAAGCTTAATCGAAATACCTTTTAAATATAGGTTGCAGATAAGTAATTAAAAAGTAAGATTACTATAATTTTGAAGGTTTTTATGGTTGCACCAACAATTGAAATACCTTGCTTGATCACTCTTTTCCACGATTACTTCATCAACCTTCGGAAAAGCTAGACTTGCATTAAACGAGGAGTAATCTTGGCAATATCAGCGCGGTCATTTAGCACTTTGCCGTCGTAAGTAACCCAAGCATGGCCAATATCTTCCCCCCAGCCTATTTCTAGTTGAGCATTAATTCCCTGGGCTTGTAACCAATGATATAAAACCAAAGAACGATGCAAACATTTAGGGTGTAGAGGATGAATTTTGGCTGTCCAAGCGATCGCGATCGCCCTTTGCCGAATTTCTCTGGTTAATTCTGAGTTTAAACTAGCTGGTTGAAGATCTGTTGGAACTTTTAACGCCTCTAACGCCATCTCTTTCAGCCGACTATCTACCCACCAGAGTTGCTTGAATGCCCATAGACAAAGTGGGATATACTTCGGTTTGGCGATCGCTTTACCCAGTAACTGAGGAAATATCAGGAAAGCTTTTAAAGTCTGGGAAGAGGCGATCTTATTTAAGATCATATTCATATTACTTGTCTGCTTTGCTATTTAAGATAAAAAATTTTAAGCTGATAAAGCTTGTTCAAAACTAGTGAGAATAGTTTCCAAAGAAAAATTCTGTTTCGCATCAACATAACCCTGTTGACCCAAGCTTCTAGCTAGAGAAGGATTTTCAATTAATTTCTGAATTAATTGACCCAGGGCGATCGCATCTCCTGGGGGAAACAAATAACCATTTTTAGCATTTTCAATTAACTCCAATGCACCCCCAGCAGCAGCAGCAATTACTGGTTTTTGAGCCAATTGTCCTTCGACAATTACCCGACCAAAAGGTTCTGGCTCAGTGGAGGTATGAACTACAATGTCACAAGCTTTCATGAGGGTGGGGATATCATCACGAAATCCCAACCAATGGACTCTTCCCGCCAATTCAGATATTTCAGCCAAAGCTTTAAGCTCAGAAACGTATTCTTGTTCGCCAAATAAAGCGGTTCCGACCAAAAGCAAGTGAATTTTAGGTAGGTGTTTAATCGCCTCTAACAAAATATGCTGACCTTTCCAATAAGACAGACGACTAAACAATCCCACCAAAGGAGCATCGTCAATTCCCAACTGATCACGAATTTTTTGGACATCCTCAAAATTTACCAGATCAAATTTCTGGAGATCAAAACCGTTGTAGACTACATGAGTTAACTTATCTTTTCCTCCAGCAGCAACAAAAGCTTGTCCTGTAGCCTGAGAATTAACCAGTACTTTGGCAGCAAATCGATTTGCCAGAAAAATTGCTACCAAACGATTGACTTGACTAAAATGTTTGGCAGTCAAAATGTCATGCAGATACCATAAAACTGCTGGACTACCTCTCAAAGAAGATATAGCAGCTGTAATAAATGCCTTTTGAGAATTAGCGAGGATTAAGTCGTAACCTTTTGCTTCTTGAGCAAGATAACCGGCAATCTGCCAAAGTTCTGGGATTGTTATTAAAGAACCTAATCCCCCAGAAGTACGTAGATTGAGCATCGCTTTAGAAACAGGGGCAACTTTTACCTCTACTCCAGCTTGTTCTAAGCGTTCGCGTAAAACACCATCTTGGAATAAAAGCACTTTACTCGTATCTGCATATGCAGTCGCCAAGTCTAGCAGACTAAGTTCAGCTCCTCCCATAACAGCTGTGTGATCGACAAAGAGAATTCTGTGTTGCTTCATCAAAATATTTTTAAAGAGCTAATTGAACTAATTTTCTCCGCAAATAGCTTTTCATAATTGGCATTAAAGAATATTGGGAATTTTCTGATGTAATAAGCGATCGTTTTTCCAAAGATTTGATGTTATTGTTGAATTTTATTTTAGATTGGGAGTACTTTAGACTGTTAGCTAAATCTTTTCGAGAGACTGGTTGACAAGATATTGCTAACCAAAAAACTATTTCTTTTTCTAATTTTGCTAAACAATCTAGCTCTTGCTCCAACAAACTAACGATTTCTTCTAAAAGACTCAGTTCTTGCACGACTTGCTCTAACTCTTCATTATCATCATGAAAAATATCCAAGTGAGAAGCAGTGATTTTCAATAATTGTGGATTGTGATGTAAACTTGCGGATAAATGTAGTAACTTTGCCTTGTTGATCTTAGTAGCTTCTAGATTTGCATTTTGCTCAATCTCAATGATTGATTTTTCAAATCCTTTGAGATCGAGATTTTTAATCTGATTCATACCATAGTATTCGAGAGATTTGGGCCTAATTCGGCTGGCGCAAATCAGAAGACTTTGATGATTAGTCGCTATGATTGACCTTAAAATATGTCCGTAACCTTCAAGGTTTCGTTGATAGCAAATACCTGTTTGATGAATTTCTAGAATAGATTCTAAATCATCTAACACGAGTAAAATTCTTTTCTGCTTTAAATGGTCAATTAATTGAGTTAGTAATGAACTTAAATCTTGCTGTGTAAATTCTGAATTAGTGTACTGGTCTGGGTTTTGATCGATTATTTTTAAAAAATTGTTAGTTAAAGTTATTGGAGATAGAGAATTATTTAGTGAAAACCAGATAACATAATCAAATTGGTTCTGAATATTTTTGGCAAACTTGGTAATCAAACTAGTTTTACCACTACCAACCATCCCAGTGACGATAATGCAGTTACAATCTGAATCTTGACTCCAAGATTCTAAAAGTTTTATTTGTTGATTCCTACCAATAAAATTCGCTATATTAGGGGCTGTTGCCCAGTAGCGGAAATCTGGTTTTAAAGATTCACTGGATAATGCTAATGCTTTGGAGTCTTGATTAGTTTGTAATTCATCTCTTTTATTTACAACTATTGAGCAACTAATTTTTTGCCTCATATATGGGACAAAATTACTTTTGTTAATTTGCTCATTAAAAGCATTAGAAAGAACCTGCCACAAATTACAACCTACTGTTTTAATATATTCTGGATCGTAATTATAATCGCATGCCATTCTAGAATATGTCTTACCATTCCACACCTCTCTCAGCACTATTTCTTGAGTGTTATTAAGGTAGCTAGGACTAATGGTACGGTCTATTAAAGACAGAACAGAATTAAAATCTATTGGATTAGTCATTGTCAATAAACATCGATATAGATCATAAAAAGAAATACTTTCTCGATAATTAATACAAACATACTCCACAAGAGTTGTCTAAGCACAAAATTAATATGCCAGTTATCATCTTAATTTTCTCCATTAGCTTTTTAACTATTTTGAGATATTTTATTTCTTTGCTATTTTGCATGTTAAATTGGTGAAAGTTCTACAAAACATGACAACATTCTATACAATAGTGTTTTACTAAATACAATGTTGTATGAACCGATACCTAAAAGCTAACTTATAGTATATTTAATTCTGACTTCTCGGATAAAACATAGGAATACATGAGTTAGTGAACTAAGACTAAAGTGCATTAAGAGAGAGTTTTTTCTCAGGAAGACATAGAAATTAGTTTGTATGTATAATACGTAGAATATACCAATTTAAGATGGTTTAGATCAAGACTTTTTAAAAAGCACGTGTAGATTGTGCCACAAGATTTACTGAAACAACTGTTCAGAGCTTTGTTTCAGGTTTTCACTTCTCCGTTTTTGGAAAAAAACACATTTCGACATCGAGCATGATTACTCACAAACATCAGTGAAATGTTTCTGCATAATAACTTTCATGTAACCTTTTGGTCACTTTAAATTAATTCCATTTTTAGTAAGCTTGAATTCGCTACTAGTTTCTAGATTTAAATACGGAGCAGGTTATATCTTAAACCTTGAACATACGGATCACAGGCTAAAACTTGAATTTAATCAATAGCAAAATTTTGATCACATTTGGAATAAATGAATGAAGGTAGCTTTAATACACGACTATTTAACCCAACAAGGTGGTGCCGAAAGAGTTTTTCAGCTGCTATGTAGCTTTTTTCCAGAGGCAGATATTTATACATCTCTTCATGATTCCGAAAAAACCATCGAGCTACAGGGGCGTCCAGTGCAAACAACTTTTTTACAAAAACTGCCAGGGACGAAAAAAAACTTTCGTTTGTTCGCGCCTTTTTATTATTATGCTTTTCGCCAACTAGACTTACAAAAATACGATTTGATCTTCAGTAGTACCTCAAGCTTTGCTAAAGGAGTGAGAAAGAAACCAGGAGCAATGCATATCTGTTTTTGCCATAATGTTACTCGTTTTCTTTGGAACACCCAAACCTATTTACAAGAGTACAGTGGCATTAAAAAATTCTCTTCTCTAATCAAGCCGATCTTTAAGTTGATGCGACAGCAGGACTTGCTATATGCTCGAGAACCAGATTTGTATATCGCTAATTCAACCACGGTAGCAAAAAGAATTGAGCGTATTTATCAAAGAAAGGCTTTGGTAATTAATTATCCGATTAACACAGATAAGTTTATATTTTCAGCCGAAAAAGAAGATTATTATTTGATTTCATCCAGAATGATTAGCTATAAAAGGTTAGATATTGCGGTCGAAACGTTTAACTGGCTGGGGCTGCCATTAGTCATTATCGGGGATGGTCCAGAACGAAAACGTTTAGAAGCTAATGCTTTGGATAACATCAAGTTTTTGGGTTACGTGGAGGATGAATGGCGCACCTACTTAATGGCAAAAGCCAAAGCGGTTATTGTGACCGCGTTAGAAGACTACGGTTTAGTGCCAGTTGAGGCTAATGCGAGTGGCACTCCAGTCATCGGATATGGTGCAGGGGGAATACTCGATACGCAAATTCCCGGTAAAACAGGTATTCTTTTTAATCCTCAATCCCCCGATGCTTTGCAGTTAGCAATTCAAGATGCAGAGGATCATCAATGGGATTACGCAGAAATTCGCAACCATGCGATCGCTAATTTTTCGGAATCAGTATTTTTTAAACAATTAGTGGAGGTTATTCAAGAGTTTTGTGGTCGTTCAGTTTTAAACGACTTGAACCTCGATGAGAAATGGTTAGAAGAACTTAATAATCCAAAAGTTATCACAAAAGTATAAATATGAGAATATGAGTCAGAATAATTGGGAATTAGAAACACAGAATGATTTAGGCTATGGAGAATTGGTTGCTAAGCTTTGGCAACGCCGCCTCTGGTTTACAGGAGTTTTTACGGGGGTACTTGCGATCGCAGTTCCTCTAGCTTTACTTAAACCCCCTCTCTATCAGAGTGATATGCAGATTCTCGCCGAATCCAACTATCAAAGCAAGGAAATTACTAATGGTTATGATGATAACCAGTACTTAGAAAAGCAATTTGCTGACGCTAGTATCGAGATGGATTACGCGACTCAGCTTAGGGTGCTGACCAGTTCGGAAATTTTAGCCAAAGTGCTACATAAGCTCGGTATAAACAACCCACAAGAGTCAATTAAACTTAATAAATTGGGTATAAATAGCTCAGAAGAAGATTCAATGACAGAAATTCTTGAATCATTTAGAGAATCTCTGAGGGTATATCAAGTCATGGATGAAGATCTGGAATCGAACCAGGAGGCAGAGACCAAAGTTATTCAAGTGAGTTATGTTGGTAATAGTCCCACGGGAACGAGAAAGATTTTAAAGGCAATTCAAGAAGTTTATCTAGAATACAATCTTGAACAGCAGGAAAAGCGTCTCAGAGATGCCATTACCTTTATTGATCAGCAAATTCCCCAAGCCAAAAAAGAGTTGAGGGGGGCTGAAACAGCCTTAACAAAACTCACAAAAGAGAATAACCTAGTCTCCCCAGAAGCAGAAGCTACTTCGATCAAGAACAATATCAGACAGATTGCTCAGGAAAGAAAAGCTTTACAGGCTCAAAAAAGTGAAATTAGTGGCAATACTAAAACTTTAGAGGCACAATTAGGGGTATCTGCCGAGAACACGTTAGCTTTAGCTCGCCTCAGTCAATCCCCTCGCTATCAAAATCTTTTAAACGATTTACAGAAAATTGAGCAAGACATTGCCGTCAAGCAAACTAATTTTACGAGTAATAATCCAGCACTCCAAAATGCCATTAAAGAGAAAGAAAGTGTCAAAGACCTACTCTACAAGGAAGCAGAACAGGTGTTGGGAAAATTGCCCCCTAACTTTAGCAACGACTTAGAATCTCTCCAAAAGCAAGGACAATTAGTGGAGAGCGATACTGAAATTGCCAAGACAATTAGTCAGTCTCAGGCAAGATTGACGGGTATTCAACAACGAAATTTAAGGTTGGCAGAAACTGAAACAGAACTTGAGCACAGGTTGGTTGAGTTTCCTGAATTAATTTCCCAACACAGAAGTTTGGTTCAAGAATCCGAAATTAAGAGGCAGGCATTGCAAAGACTTTTAGAAGCCAAGCAAGAGTTAGAAATAGAATTAAGTCGTGGTGGTTACAATTGGCAAGTAATTGAACCTCCCCAAGAAGGATTGCAAATTGCTCCTAATTTAGCCAAAGATTTATTACTCAGTCTGGTAATAGCTACTTTTCTGGGGGGATGTACTGCTTTGGCTAAAGATTTAACCGATGAGACAATCAATACCCCTAAAGAAATTGAACGTCAAACTAGTTTTCCAATTTTAGGCACTGCCCCTGGATTGTCAATCCCATCTTCTAAGAACATATTTACTCGGCTTCCTTTTGCCTTAAATTCCAGTCCTAGAAGCACCCTTAAAGACGTAATTCAATGGCAGCCATTTAAAGAAGCGATCGATTTAATCTACGAAAATCTTAAACTCTCTTATTTGAATACTTCCTCAATGGATTCAGCTCTCAAGTCAATCGCCATAACTAGCGCGGTTGCTGGCGAGGGAAAGTCAACCTTTACCCTCGGTTTGGCTTTAAGTGTTGCTCGTCAACGTCAACGAGTTTTAGTCGTTGATGCAGATTTTCGTTCTCCGAGTCTCCACGAGCCTTTTGCGCTAGTTGGTTATCCGGGACTAACCAATTTTCTAGCAGGTGAAATAGACATTCCCATTATCCAGCAAGTTTCTCTGTCAGGAGTAAGTATTGATTTGATCACCGCTGGCACTGTTACTGAAGATCCGGTCAAAATGCTCAACTCCCCTAGATTTGAAAATTTTATGGCACAACAAAAAGAAAATTATGACTTAATTTTAGTCGATACTCCGCCCGTGATTGGGATGGTAGATGCGATCAAAATTGCTTCCATTTGTGATCGCTCTTTGATGGTGACACGCCTCAATAAAGTTAAATCTTCTGAATTTTCAGAAGCCATTGCTTCATTAGGAAAATTAAATGTTTTAGGAGTGATTGCTAATGATTCCCAAAAATTACCTCAAGTATACGAAAGAAAATCTAAGTACCTATTGCCTCAGCAAGTTTAAGGATTAATTGGAAAATATCATGACGGTCAATATTCTAATTCAGACATCCAGACTACTCAATTTAAACATCGGCTCATCGAAACTGGAAAACTATCTGCCCACTTGTGATTTAAAGTGGAGACAAAAAAATCTTTGGGTTAAAAATATTTCTGGACAAGATGGCTATAATTTTCCCGCTTTAACCAGAAAACAATGGTTGGAAAAATGTTTGTACAATTCCTGGCTCAAGCGGGTATGTATCGATCCAGAATTGGGAGAAAAATCGATTAAACTTTGGGCAGATACTTGCGAGCAAGCTGAAAAACCAATTTTTCTGCGTATTCCTTCTAATAACCGTTTAGCTAGTTATCGCCAGTCCATGTACTGGAAGCTGAAAAGATTTTTTGATTGGTTAAGTGCGACAATTCTGCTGCTAATCCTAAGTCCTTTGATGTTGTTAGTGGCTTTGTTGATTAAAATCGACACCCCTGGCCCAGTTTTTTATTGCCAATGGCGAGTTGGAACACGGGGTCAGTTATTTAAAATTTACAAATTTCGCACCATGATTGTTGATGCAGAATTAAGACATAACGAAATAATGAAGGCTCAAGCAGGATTGCACAAGATAAAAGATGATCCGCGGATTACCTTGATCGGTAGATGGCTAAGGAAATATAGCATTGATGAACTGCCCCAATTAATTAACGTCCTCAAGGGGGAAATGAGTTTAGTTGGACCTCGTCCTTGGGCTTTATATGACGCATTGAGGTTAGGAAAATTAGGTAAGCAGAGATTGAATGCTTTACCTGGAATTACTGGTGCATGGCAGGTGGAGAGTCGTTCTAATTTACTGGATTTAAATGACGTGACGAAATGTGATTTAGAATACTTGTATAGTTGGTCTTTGATTAGTGACATAAAAATTTTGCTACTAACTATGCCAAAAGTTATTGCTGGGTTTGGAGCTTATTAACTTTGGTATCATTTTAGTAATCTTATAAAGTTTATAGATTCAATGACTGGTCAATTCAAAACTTATGTTCTCGATGAAGCGATCGCTAGGCGCAAGCAAACTTTAGAACAGGAGCATCAGACAACATTAGAACAGGTAAAACAATGGTTGACAGATAATGGTCACAAATGGCATTGAGGAAGCATATTTCTTTGGTTCTTTGATTCGTACGCATTATTTTAGGCAACAATCAGACGTAGATTTAGCAGTGGAATCCATCAAGCCAGAAGATTTGTTTATGGCTATGACTGCTTTAGTTGAAACTGTAGGTCGAGATGTGGATTTAATTGAATTACCCAAATGTCCTTTTGCCCATCGAATTCGCCAGGAGGGAATTGTATGGACAAAAATGTCTTAATTGTTTTAAAAGCAGACCTCACTGCTCAAATGGCAGTAGTCAAGTCAATTTCATTGTTATTAGAAGAACGCGCGATCGGTTTAATAGTAGACGATCCAGTCCGATTAGAAAGCGTAGCATACCAACTTCACAATTTCTATAACGCCATAGAAGATCTCTTAAAAATGGTTGCAGCACATTTTGAAAACCAAATTTCTGATACTGCTCGATGGCACTCAGTATTGCTGCAACGGATGTCTCAAGAAATTCCTGGTATTCGTCCTGCTGTTCTTGCTCAAGAGAGTTATTTGCTTTTAAACAGTCTACGAGGATTTCGCCATTTTTTCCGCCATGCTTATGGAGTTCCCATTGACTACGAATCAGCTTCAGATTAACCTCAAGAAAGCTCGTCAACTCTATCCCAGTCTTGAGAACAATTTGAGCCAATTTTTTGCACAACTATAGTGGGTGAATGCAATATTTCCAATAGTCACTTAATAGTTACTTAGATCTCACCATCAAACTGGGCATGAACGTATCATAATTCAACTCAACACTGATACTGAAATTTTAAGTTCTTAAACGAAAATATCAAATGCAGAGCTTTCAACGAACATAACAATTGGTAGAGTCATCTCTCATTTGGGTGCTAAATTAATACAATTACCATGCTAATTCGTCCAAAAATTCCAATTGCTATCCGTAAATTGCTGAAAAGCACTAGGTTTTGGCAAGATAATTTTATTATCCTCAGAGAATTTAAATACTTTCGTGCGATCGCAATTATTGCTTTAACCTGTACATTACTTGCTGCTCTTTTTGAAGGAGTGGCTGTTGGCTTGATTGCTTCTTTTTTACAAGTTTTGACTACTCCTGAAAAGCCACCTGTAGTGACTGGAATTGAATGGTTAGACTTGAGTTTATTAGCAACTCAAGCCTCGCCAACAGACCGTCTTTATCGCTTATCTGCTTTGATATTAGTAGCGATTTGGGTGCGAGCAGCCTTCACCTATTTTGGGCAATATTATTCGCTACTAGCTCAATCAAACCTATGCGATCGCTTGCGTAAAAGTCTATTTGAACAATTCCAAAGTTTGAGTTTAAGTTATTATTCAACCAGTAATTCTGGAGAGCTGATTAATAGTCTGACTACTGAAATCAATCAGATCAAGCAAGCATTTCAAGTATTTTCTGGCTTTATCACTAGAGGATCTACATTGTTAGCCTATGTAATCTCGATGTTTTGGTTATCGTGGCAACTTTCTTTTGCTGCCATTACGTTATACACTCTTCTTTCAGTAGGACTATCGGTTTTAATTCGTCGTGTTCGAGAAGCTAGCTTTGATCTGCCAAAAGCTAATGGAAAATTATCTTCAGTTACCATCCAATTCATAAACGGTATCCGTACTATCAAGGGTTCTGCAACTGAGGGTTTTGAGCGAAGAAGATTTTCTCAAGCTAGTGATAATGTAATTAAAACTGAGGATCGAGTCGCATCTATATCGGCGCTAGTATATCCGCTAGCGGATGCGATCGCTAGCACCATTCTTATCTTTATGGTGGTGATTGCCTTTAATCTTTTTATATCCCAAGGCAATTTACAAACTTCATCTCTGCTTACTTTCATGTTTGTGTTGTTTCGGATGATGCCCCTAGTCTCTCAAGTTAACTCGATGAGAGAAAATTTTAGTCGTTTTCAAGGTTCAATTGATAACATCAAACAACTTCTAGGAAGTGTAGATAAACCTTACTTGAAGAATGGAATTCAAAAATTTAAGGGACTCAAACAAGACATTAGTTTTATATCAGTTGATTTCAGTTATGAAACTAATAGTTTAGTTTTGCAAGATATGAATCTTTCTATTGAAAAAGGCAAAGTTACCGCTTTTGTAGGTTCATCAGGTGCGGGGAAAAGTACCTTAGTTGATCTGATTCCGCGCTTTTACGATCCAACGGCAGGATTGATTTTATTAGATGGGCAAGACTTAAAACATTTTGATATTGATTCTGTAAGACGGAAAATGGCAATTGTCAGCCAAGATACTTTTATTTTTAATACATCAGTTAGAGATAATATTGCTTATGGTGTAGAAAAAATCAACGAAGAAGAGATTTGGCAAGCAGCTCAACTTGCTCATGCCGTTGAATTTATTCAAGAGTTACCAGATGGTTTAGATACCATTCTAGGCGATCGCGGAGTAAGGTTATCGGGTGGACAAAGGCAAAGAATTGCGATCGCGCGTGCTTTACTTCGTAATCCCGATATTCTGATTTTAGATGAAGCCACCAGTGCCTTGGATTCCGTAACCGAACAACTGATTCAAGAGTCTTTAGAAAAATTATCTAGAGGAAGAACAGTAATTGCGATCGCTCATCGATTATCTACTATTGCTAAGGCAGACAAAATAGTGGTACTTGAACAAGGAAGAATTGTTGAACAAGGAGGCTATCAAGATTTATTGCTCAAGAAAGGTGAACTTTGGAAGTATCATCGAACGCAGTTTCAAAAAGCACAGGCTAATTAACAACTTTTTTATTTTTTTAATGAATAGCAATAAGTTTTAATCGATATGAAAATTTATTTGGCACCTTGCAGTTCAACATATGATTTTAGAATCAAAGCCGTTCGAGAAACTTTCCAGCTTTCTAGAATATCAGTTCATACTTTAGTCGATACACCTAGAGACGCAGACATAATTCTAATTACAGATCATTTTTTTGTCAACAAGCATAATCGGCAACTTTTATCTAAATATCTAAATCAATGTTATTTAATTAGTGATTCGGGTAGCTCTTTTTCTTGTATTCCAGGACTTTACGATAGTGCATCCACTTTTCCCTTACACCGATTTTTAGTACGAAGTTGTAGTTATTTGTACTGTAGAGGAATAAATCGCAATACTTTCTTAGACTTTTCGCAACAAAGCTTAGTAAAGAATTATTTGTTTTCTTTCGTCGGTAGTCCAACATCTTGGGTAAGAAAACGTTTGTTTAGAATTAAATTCTCAAGAAACGACATTTTAATAAGTTGCACCACTAACTATAATCACTGGGATCATTCTCAGCAGGATCGAGAAGTAATGCAGAAAAATTACATCGAATCAATGTGTTCTTCAAAGTTTGTTCTATGTCCGAGAGGAGATGGTTGTGGCAGTATTCGTTTGTTTGAAGCAATGGAATTAGGTATTGCACCAGTAATTCTTTCAGACAGATGGCTACCTCCTAAAGGACCTGAATGGCATAAATTTGCATTATTTGTCAAAGAATCTGATTTACTTAACTTGCCACACATTATAGAAAGTCATGCTTCAGAGTACGAAGAGAGAGGTAGACTAGCGAGAAAGGCTTGGGAAGAATACTTTTCTGATTCAGTTGTTTTTAATCGATGTATGGAAGCAATTGAAGATTTGAAAAAGGATAGAATAGCTCTTCTAGATAGATTAATTTTTTATTTTTTCCCACTAGTATTAACTATCAATGAGCTAAAGAGAAATTTAAAAAAATTGATAAAGTTTTCTGTATTAAAAACTTTTAAATTGTTTCAATTAGAATTTCCTTACGAACTAGTTAACAAAAGCAAGTAGCTCAAAAGCAAATACCATAACTCTAAAGACATAAAAACTCTAAAAAAGTTATTATTTTTTATCAGATCTAATTTGTAATTTAACAAATAGTAATGTCTAAAAAAAACTTGAATAAGATAACCGATTTCATGAATATAAATCAGTCTCAGTTAAGTAATGATTACGATAAATGGCACGAGGTAGTTCACGGTAATGAAGACCACAGCCAAACAAATCTTTCATCTTGGCATAAAGAAGCTCTTAGTTTATCGCCATCTTTAGAAGGTCTTAATGTATTAGAAGTTGGATGTGGAGTGGGAGATTTTGCGCTTTATCTAACAGATTTACAAGCTCAGGTCACGGCTGTAGATTTTTCTCACCAAGCTATAGAGATAGCGAAAAAAAAGTCAATTGCTCAGAAAAAAAATGTTGACTTCAGAGTTGCAGATGCTCAATCTTTACCATTTGAAGATAACTCTTTCGATCTATTGTTGTCTTGTGAATGCTTAGAACATGTTCCCGATCCACAAATTGCATTGAATGAATTCAAAAGAGTATTAAAGCCACAAGGAAAGTTAGTTCTGACGACAGAAAATTACTCGAATGCTATGCTGCTCTACTGGATATCATGTTGGCTCCGTAAAAAGCCATTTAATAGTGGCGCAGGTATTCAACCAATTGAACACTTTTTTCTTTTTTGGCGAGTTAAACGAATGTTTAAATCGGCTGGTTTTCAAGTACAAAGAATGGTTGGGTCACATCATGTTTTCCTACTACTTCCTAAGCTGCATCCTCAGACTTTTGTAGTAGAAAAGTTTACAAATTTATTGATTGCGCAATTATTTAAGCCATTTGCACGACACGTTGCATTTGATGCGATTAAAAAGTAATCGTGAGAAATTTATGAAAATTTTGCTAATTATTCATCATCACCTTACTCCCAATTCAGGCGCTCCTGGCAGCACATTGGAACTTGGTAAGCAATATCAAAAGCTCGGACACGAAGTTCAATACTATTCCTATGACGATCTGCCTTCTAGAATGCACGGCAAGATTAAGAAAATAGTCTTTCCATGGTTTGTAGCTGCCCATATTGCCAATCTCGCTGGCAATAACTTAATCGATGTAGTAGATGCAGCTAATTGTGATGCTTGGGTATGGGCGAAAATTTTTCGTAACTCTAAAAGAAAAACCCCCCTCTTAATCGCAAGGAGTCATGGTCTTCTGCACACTATGCATTTTCAACTTTTAGAGGAGGCAAAACTAGGAAACATTAATATGAGTTGGAAATATCACCTGTATAATGGAAGCCTACGACTTTGGGAAGAAGCAGTTTCTATGTCCCATGCAGACTTGGTCTTTCAGCTCAATCAATACGATTTCGAGTATGCAGTTACTGAGTTGGATGTTAAACGGGAACGTTCCCATATAGTTACTAATGGAATTCCAGATACATTTCTGAATCTTCCATTCCACCCAACACCAACATCAGAAAATTCAACTATAGGCATAGCCTTAGTGGCAAGTTACATTTCTCGAAAGGGAATTAATTATAGTGTGCCTGCTTTAAACGCTATTCTAACGAGTTATCCGCAAGTAAAAGTAAGTTTTTTGGGTACAGGAGTTTCGGCAGAGAAAGTTCTTGCCGATTTTGAGCCAGCCGTGCGAGATCGCGTCAGAGTAATATTGCGCTATCCTCATCAAATGCTACCTATCTTGCTTAAGGATCATCAGATTAAACTGTTTCCCTCTCTTTCGGAAGGATTTAGCTTAGCTCTGGTCGAGGCAATGGCTTGCGGTCTAACTCCGATAGCCACGGCTACGCCTGGATCGATGGAAATTGTCAAAAACGAAAAAAACGGTATCTTGATTCCTGTCCGTAATAGTCAGGCAATCGAACAGGCTTTGAAAAAACTTATTATAGATCGTTCAACTCTGGAAAATCTGCGTTGTCATGCCTATGCTACGGCACAGAATTATAGCTGGCAAAATATTGCTCAAGATCAGCTATCCCTTTATCAAGATGCTCTATACGAACAGAATTCAAAGTTTCAGCAAAGTCAGACTATTTAGGTAAGAAGCTCTAAAGGAGATAAATAAGTGTCAACTATTAACCCCAAATTATATTCTGGTTTTAGACCAAACAATCAATCGAGGACAATCAAAGAGCGTCTGTCTCCAATTAACATTAAGCAATATATACTTAGAACTTATCGTAGAATAACTCGACCAAAAATTGTCGACATAGAGGGAGTTAAAATTTCTGTTAGTGATCATATACAAGGACATGTACTTAGAACAATTCATATTGGTACTTACGAACAGTCAGAACTAGAAATTGTCAAACGCAACATTAATCCTGATGATGTTGTAATGGAACTGGGAACTGGTATAGGTTTGATTTCTAGTTATTGCGCACAAAAAATTGGATCTGAAAGAGTTTTTACATTTGAAGCTAATCCAAATTTAGAGCCTCATATTCGTCGCAATTATAAACTTAATAATGTCTCCCCTAATCTGGAAATGTGTATCTTGGGAGAAAATGTAGGAAATCAAACTTTCTATGTAAACAAAGATTTTTGGGCATCTTCTACATTAAACAAAAAATCTGATGAGCAAGCAATTAATGTTGCTGTTAAATCTTTTAATGCAGAAATACTCAAAATAAATCCTACTTTTCTAATTATTGATATAGAAGGTGGAGAATATGAACTATTCAAATATGCCAATTTATTCAATGTTAAAAAGGTATGTCTAGAACTACACAATAATTTACTAGATTCACAAAAAACTAATTTTGTACTATCTAAATTAGGAGATTGTGGCTTTTTGATAGATGATGAGTTTTCTTTTTCAGGCGAGCTTTTTTTGACTAGGTAAATCAACGCAATTCAAACGAATAAAGTAATATGATTTTAAACAATAGCGATAAACAATGGGAATCATGGGGGCAAAAAGACCCTTACCGAGGTGTATTAACGCAGGAAAAGTTCAATATTAATAAACTTAGTTCAGAAGCTTTAGACGATTTTTTTGATTCTGGAGTTAAACATATTGAACAGGTAATGAAATTTATAAAAGAACATTTAGATCAGGATTTCGTTCCCAAAAGAACAGTAGATTTTGGCTGTGGCGTAGGGAGACTAGTGATTCCATTGAGTAGATTGTGTGAGGAAATTGTTGGCATTGATGTTTCCTCTTCTATGTTAGCTAAGGCTAGTGAAGAGTTACAACAAAGAGGGATTAACAATTATCAATTGCTAAAGTCCGATGATGATTTGTCACTGTTGAGTGGAAAATTCAATTTTATTCATTCCCACATTGTGTTTCAGCACATCCCAGCAAAAAGAGGAGAAAGAATTATTTCCAAATTACTCGATCATTTGGAAGATGGAGGCATAGGTGTCTTTCAAATTGTTTATCATACAAAACTTTCTTTTACCTCCAGGATTTATAGATGGATCGCTATAAACGTACCCTATCTATATTTTTTGAAGCGCATACTTAAACGAGAAGATATTTTATCGCCTCCACCAGTTCAAATGAACTGTTATAACTTGAATAAACTATTCTTGATGTTGCACAAAAAAGGAATTTCCAATGTTTACTCTAGTTTATTAGATGATAATGAATTTTGTGCAGCAACTCTCTATTTTAAAAAATAAACAAAACAGTTTTATCAGAAGTTGAAATATATGGAAACTAGTAATGTTAACAATTGATGAATGACTACTATAACCGTCGTAATACCAACTTATCGTCGCCCAAAAGATCTAGCCCGCTGCTTAGAAGCATTAAGACAGCAAACTCGACCGCCTAATGAAGTATTAGTTATTGTTCGTGATAATGATGCTGAAACCTTGACACTCCTAAATAAATTTTGTCCCGAATCTTTGTTGCCACTTCGCCTTGTTGAAGTAAACGTTCCAGGACAAATAGCAGCTTTGAACGCAGGTCTCGATGAGGCAAGATGTGAAATTGTCTCGATTACAGATGACGATACCGTACCTAGCTTTAAATGGCTAGCTCGCATAGAAGAGCATTTTCTTTCAGATAAAAATATAGGTGGTGTTGGTGGAAGAGACTGGGTATATGTAGACAACCAATTAATAGATGGTGAAAAGCCAATCGTAGGTAAGGTGCAATGGTTTGGACGAACAATCGGTGAGCATCATCGGGGTATAGGTGAATCTCGCGAAGTAGAAATTCTTAAGGGAGCCAATATGAGTTATCGACAAACTGCTATTGCTAACTTGCGCTTTGATGAACGGCTACTAGGTTCAGGGGCTGAAGTACACAATGACTTAGCTTTTAGTTTAAGTATCAAGAAAGCGGGATGGAAGCTTATCTACGATCCTCTGGTGGAAATTGACCACTATCCGGGAAAACGTTTTGACGAAGATCAGCGGGGTCAATTTAATGAAATTGCTTGGTTTAACGAGGTACATAATGGAACTCTAGCTTTGTTGGAATACCTACCATTTGTAAGAAGAATTGTATTTATGATTTGGTCAGTATTAGTTGGAACTAGGAAGTCTTTTGGTTTGCTGCAATGGTTAAGGTTTTTTCCCAAGGAAGGTAAACTAGCCAGTAAAAAATGGATTGTATCTATGCAAGGTTTTTGGAAAGGTTGGCAGACTTGGCATGAAAGTAACAACTAAAAACCAAAGAATAATTCTAACTTCCCCATTTATGTTTCCTCTCTCAAATAGAATATCTCTGATAAGCAAAACTAATGTGTCAATTATATGACAACAGCAAATAACTAGATGAGCTTTAAACAGACACTTTTACAAAATTCTCATAGAAAGCGTTGGAAAATCAGCTTACAGCCCATGCCAGCTTGGATAGCAATATTGGGGTTGTTTTTTGTCATTTTGGTAGGGCTTTTGGTTGGTGCGGCCCCAATTCTCAGTTTGGTTTTTCCGCTAAGCTCTTTTATTGTAGGCGTTTTTCTGTATCGGAAATATCCTATTTTATATGTTGGCTTTACTTGGTGGCTGTGGTTCCTAGCTCCATTGATTAAACGATTAATTGACTATAGGAGTGGTTATGGAACTTTCGGTAATTTGACTTTATCTGCAATGCTAGTTACGTCAATTTCTTTTGGTGCATTGTGGAAAAATCTTCCTAAATACCTTGCTAACTCTTCTAACCAAGATGGACTGCCATTTATATTGTGTGCTGGAAGTATTGTTTATGCTTTTATTATTGGATTAATTCGGCAATCAACAACCATTGATTTACGTAGCATATTATTGCCCCTGATGAGTTGGCTCGCTCCCATTGCCTTTGGTTTTTATTTATTTATTAACTGGCGTAATTATCCTAGCTATCGCCAGAATACTCAACGAGTCTTCTTTTGGGCTGTTGTGGTGATGGGAGTCTACGGGATTTTGCAGTTTTTTTTAGTTCCTCCTTGGGAGAAATTTCATATAGCTACTTTTGGAGAAGATTTTAGCTTAGGATGGTACGGGGAAGCTGAGCCTATGAAACTTCGGGTATGGAGTACAATGGAAACTCCCTTTGACTTTTCGCAAATTTGGGTCTCAGGATTAATACTTTTGTTAGTTAACAGGAGTAATACGTGTTTTATTATTGCTGGTTTAGGCTATCTAGTATTATTGTTAACGCGAGTGCGCAGTAGTTGGTATATTTGGTTTGTATCTTTTCTATTTTTTACTTCCTTTGTAAAGCCAGAAAAACAGATTCGTACGGTGGTTGGTTTAGCTGCTCTATTAATAATTATTGTGCCATTAATATTAACAACATCTTTTTCTTCCGACTTAGTTGATCGGTTTGAAAGCTTGTTGAATATTCAAAATGATGTTAGTTTTCAAGGAAGATTTAATGGTACAGCCGATTTAATGAGTTTCGCATTGACTAATTTTTTTGGAGTAGGATTGCTCCAAACATCTGGTGTATCTATCGACGGAAGTTATTTAAACAATAATCTTATTTTTCATGTTGTTGATAATGGCTACATAACGCTATTTCTCTCTTTAGGTTGGTTTGGAATAGTACCTTATCTCAGCGGAATATCTATTATTTTTTTCAAACTTTTTCAAAGTTTTGCGGGTCGGTTCGATATCTTTTTTACTGCTGTTCGGGCTATTGCTATCGGCTCTTTTTTGGGAATATTGACCACAAATATCTCTTACGGAGCAGGCGCTATGAATATTTGGGGATTTTTGGGTATTGCTATGGCAGCGCGTAAATACCATTACTATCAACATAGTAATCAACAAAATAGATTTTAATTTTAATTTAGGATGAATAACATACTGCTCCACTTATACAATCAATATAAAATTTATGTTTTTACTGGGCTTTGTTTGACTATACTTACTAGTACTTCCCTGTCAAGAGGATTAATGCCATCAGAGCAAGCTCGTAGTGCTAATGATTTTGTTGATTCAATTGGAGTTGCAGTACACCTTAGCTATAGAGATACTGGTTATGATAAATACAACGAAATTATTAAACCTAGACTGCAAGAGTTAGGAGTTAGCCATATTAGAGATGGTGTAAGGCTTGAAGATGTAGATACTCAACAGAAGTTCCTTGATTTAGCTAAAATTGGCATTAAATCAACACTAGTCATGGATCCTAGAGACGAAAACACTGGTTCTCGTGCAGTAAATGTTGTTAAGTCTATATCAGAGTCTGTTGAAGCTGTAGAGGGACCAAACGAATGGGAAATTCAACCAGAACTTAAGTACGCAGGACAAAGCTTTCCCAAAGGAGTACGTCAGTTTCAAGCTGAACTGTATTCAGCCATAAAATCAGATCCTAGTACGGCTTATCTACCAGTATTGAGTCCATCAATATTAGATCCCGCCCAAGCCTCCAAGTTAGGACGAGTGCCTTGCGACTTTTTTAATATTCATAATTATCCTCGTGGGGAATGGGGAATACCAGTGAATGAGATGAAGTGGGGATCACCAGTAGACGAGCTTGATAACAGGCTTGAGATAAACAAAATTATATGTGGAGATAAACCTGTTATTGTGACAGAAACTGGCTACAATACTTCTATTATTGACCCTAATAATTTTGGAGTATCTGAACAAGTCGCTGCAAAATATTTGCTAAGAATGTTTTTAGAATATTTTAATCTAAAAATAAAACGTTTTTATGCTTATGAATTAATTGATTTGAAACCTGGTTTTCAGCATGATAAATTTGGCTTGTTGAGATCTGATGGTTCACCAAAACCTAGTTTTATTGCTCTAAAAAATCTTATTCTTATTCTTCAAGAACCTAATCCAAAAAACTCTAGTTCATTTATTGCTAGATCATTAGATTATAAATTACAAGGCAATATAAATAATATTAAACATACATTAATGAAAAAAAATAATGGGACTTTTTATCTAATTCTTTGGCAAGAAGTTCCTAGCTTTGAGCATAAAACAAAGACAAGTATAAATGTTCCTGAAGTTCCACTGAAAATATTATTGAATACTCCAATTATCCAAGCCACTACCTACCTACCAGTCAAATCTAACGTCCCGATTAACCAATATAAAAATCCTAAGCAATTAGAGCTAAAAGTACCAGATAATCCACTTGTTATTGAGTTAATACCTAGTTGAAAAGTATGCGTATTCTACATATTTTGAATCATGTCAAAGAAATTGGTAATGGTATTGTCAACGTGGCAGTAGACCTTGCCTGTTTACAAGCAAAAGATAATCACGAGGTTGTTGTTGCTTCTGCTGGAGGAGAGTATGAAGTTTTGCTAGCACGTTATGGTGTTAAGCATTTTGATTTGGATCAGACCAGAAAACCAATTAACCTACTCAAAGCTGCTAAACGTTACTGGGCATTGATGAGGGAATTTCAACCAGATATCGTTCACGCTCACATGATGACAGGAGTAGTGTTGGCAAGTGTTTTGAGAGCTAGAACAAAATATGTACTGATATCTACAGTACACAATGAATTTCAGCGCAGCGCAATCTTGATGGGTCTTGCTGATCAGGTTATTGCAGTCAGCAAAGCAGTAGCCCAGTCTATGAATCGACGTGGTATACCTCAGACAAAATTAAAGATAGTTTGTAATGGTACATTAGGTAGTCCTCGTACACGTCAACTAACAGATTATTCTCCATTGCCACTCCAGCGTCCATCAATCACTACTGTAGCAGGAATGTATGGTCGCAAGGGAATTGCGGAATTAATTGATGCCTTCGTACAAATTGCTCCAGATTTCCTAGAAGCACATCTTTACTTAGTTGGAGATGGACCAGATAGGAAACAGTTTGAGATACAAGTACAAAACACACCCGTAGCAAATCGCATTCATTTTGAAAAATTCCAACCCGAACCTCAACGCTATCTTTTGTCCACAGACATCTTTGTCTTGGCTTCACATCGAGATCCTTCACCTCTTGTTATTCCAGAGGCTCGTGAAGCAGGATGTGCCATCGTTGCTAGTAGTGTTGATGGTATTCCTGAAGCTCTAGATAATGGTCAAGCTGGTTTATTAGTTCAACCAAAAGATAGTCAATTATTAGCAAAAGAACTAATTAAATTACTTGATAGTTCTAGTCAATTATGTGAATGGAAAAATCGAGCAAGCCAGAATTTAGAGTGGTTAAATGTTAGTAGAGTTGATCAAGAAACTTTAGCAATATATCAAGAAGCAATAATAAATTTTCTCTGAAAAATTAATACCAGTTTAATCATGAACAATATTACGTAAATTTAAAAAATACTTTTGTACCATTTGATTCAGTTAAAAAATTTCATTTAATTAGGAGTTATGTAAATATGCAGATGCCATTAGAAATATTACCGTACATTCAAGGAAAAAAGTTTGGTGGATTAGTTCCACTTAAAATAGAACAACAAAAAAATGTTCAAGATCGTATGGATGTCGTTGAAGAAATCGTAAGAGGAAAAAGTGTGATTCACGTTGGTTGTCTTGATCATTTACCTTTAATTGAAGATAAAATTAGCTGTAATCTATGGTTTCACGGTCGATTAACTAAAACATCTTCTGAGTGTTTGGGAATTGATATTAATAAAGAAGGAATTGAAATCGTTACCTCAAAATTAAATATATCTAATATTTGTTATGCGAATATAGAAGATGAAAATAAAATACCAGAAATTTCTTCTAGATATTGGGATTATATTGTTTTTGGAGAAATTATAGAGCATGTAAACAACCCAGTTCTTTTTTTGCAAAAATTTCTTGATAAATATCGAAATAATGTTGGATCTATTATCATAACTGTACCTAATGCTTTTAGAGCTGGTAATATTAAAAATTTGTTTCAAAATGTAGAATCAATTAATACAGATCATCGATATTGGTTTTCTCCATATACAATTTGGAAAGTTGTTTATCAAGCAGGTTTAACCATTGAAGAAATGCAAATGTGTAAATATGCCCCTACTAAAGGATTGGGAGGAAACATCAAAGATTTATTTTTAAGTAAATATCCAATAATGGCAGAAAACATTGTAGTAGTCTGTCGTTCGATTTCTAAACATCAAGAAAGTTTGGAGAAGTTTACAACAGCTTCTATATTATAAGCATCTATGTCAGATTAAAACATTGAAACTTAAGAGCTTGTCTGAAAAGTAAATTTTGTCATCTAAAAAAGTTAGATTTCTTATGTAGCCAACCAGGTTTAGCTTTACTAATTTCGTTAGGCTAAATTCGTTTAAAAGTTATCATTGAGATTTTTCAAATGTTTTCATAAAAACTCTAAAGCTTCGAATTTTAAGCTTATTTCTCAACAAAGTCTGGTAAAACAAAACTAAATATAGAGTCTTTATTGCCAATTTTAATATTTTATTCCTCAGAACTTTTTTTAACATGAAAATCGAGTACTATTCGTCCGAACAATCATATGAACAATATTTCACCAAATTAAGAAAATTAGCCGAAAGACCAGAGATCAAAAAGGTATGTGATATTGGCGGTGGAGCAAATCCACTATTTTCTTTAGATCAGGTAAAGGAATATGGATTAGAGTATACTATACTAGATATTTCTGAAGAGGAATTGGCAAAAGCACCCAATCAATATAACAAGATTCAAGCTAATATTGAAGAGCCTGATTTATCCTTAAATGGAGACTATGACTTAGTTATTAGTAAGTTTTTGGCAGAACATATCTCAAATGCTTTTGTTTTTCATCAAAATATTTTTAATTTATTGAAATGCGGAGGATATGCATTTCACTATTTTCCGACTCTGTACAACCTTCCCTTTTTAACCAACTTATTGCTGCCAGAAAATTTATCATATCCAATTTTACTTTTTTTTCAACCTAGCAGAATAAAAGAGGGAAAAAGTAGTAAATTTCCAGCTTACTATAACTGGTGTTTTGGTCCGACAAAAAAAAATATTAAAAGATTTACTCAACTTGGTTATAGTATTGAAGAATATATAGGTTTTTTTGGTCATGGTTTCTATGAAAAATCACCAGTATTAAAACCGTTGAATTTAATTGAAAAAGCCAAATCTCAATTATTAATTCAATATCCATCACCATGGTTGACTTTTTTTGCACATATACTGCTAAAAAAAGAATAAATTCGTAAGGATAGTAGAATTAGTTTCCCATGAAAATGATTTTCAAATAATGACCAAGCTGTTAAACGTATAAATTTAGTATAATGTCTGAGTTTGAAAAACTTTTAGTACAAAAATAATTTAAAATAACGTATTTCTTTTTAAGCGCAGCTTTTTTCTATCACATAAGGTAATTTAAAATGATCTTAATTCGCTCAAATATCAAACATCATCAAGATGAAGAAGTTTCGTGCTACTTTAATGACTCTGTAATGAATGGCAGTGATAAAAAAGAATTTGTAGCTAATGGCAGATATGAAAATAGAATTTCCAATTCTGACGATGAAGTTATTTTATTCGATGATGTTGTTTTTAAAGCTGATTTTATTAAAACTTTCCAAACACTCATACCAAAACTTGAATTATCTGGAACAGAAAAAGTTTTGGAAATGGGCGCTGCTCATGGTTGGGCAAGTGTTATCTTAAAACATCAGTATCCCGAGTGTTACGTAGTAGCAAGCGATCTTGTTTCAGATACAATAAAACATTCGACAAGATACGAAAAATTACTCAACACTAATTTAAATGAAAAATGGGCTTTCAATTGTCGTGATATTCCCTTTCAAAAGGAAACATTTGATCGCATTTTTACTTTTGCTTCCTTTCATCACTTTGGAGATTATGGTGATTATACTAAATCTCTAGAGCAAATGATAAGAATTCTCAAACCACAAGGGAAAATTTTTTTATTATATGAACCATCATCTCCAAAATATTTGTATAAATTTGCTTTTAAAAGAGTAAATAAACGGAAAGATATTGATGGAGTCGATGAGGATGTTTTAGTTCCATCTAAGATCGAAAAAATTGTAAGAGAACTTGGTTGTGAGTTTCGTACTGAATTGTTTCCTTTTTATTTATATCGAGAAAATGTTACTAGTGCAGGGTATTATTTTTTATTGTCGAAATTAGGCGTGTTTCAGAAATTATTAGTAAGCACAGTCAACTTGATTATAGAAAAAAAATCATGAATACTCATTAATATTTTTGGATGAAAACTATACAAATAGGTCTAGAATGGTTTCCCGAAGGTGGTGGAGGACTTGATCGCTATTACTATGATTGCTGCCAATATCTTCCCCAAGCTGATATTCAAGTAACAGGTTTACTAGCTGGCTCAGATAAAGTAAACCAAGACAGTAATGGACTAGTTATAGCCTTCGCTTCCCCCAAAGATTCGCTGATTCAACGCTGGTTCAAAATGAGTCAAGCTTTCCATCAAACCCTGTCAGCCAGTCAATACGACCTTATCGTATCCCACTTTGCGCTTTATACCTTTCCAATCCTCAACCAACTACTAAATCTTCCATTAGTTATTCATTTCCATGGCCCTTGGGCATTAGAAAGCGATGTGGAAACACCCAAACCAGTAGCAATTTGGGTTAAAAAACAAATTGAAAAATCTGTTTATCGTCGTTCCTCACAATTTATCGTCCTTTCCCAAACCTTCCGCGATATCCTACACAAAGAATATCAAGTACCACTAGAAAAGATTAGCGTAATTCCTGGAGGAGTAGATATCGATCGCTTTAACATCAGTCTTTCACCTGCCGAAGCACGCGGGCAACTTAATTGGCATACAGATCGACCAATTATTTTCTGTATCCGCCGCCTAGCCAAACGCATGGGACTAGAAAACCTAATTGCTGCCATGACGCAAGTGCGCGATCGCTATCCCGATATTCTCCTCTACATTGCTGGCAAAGGGTCCCTAGCCGATGCACTACAAACTCAAATCAACGAATTAGAATTAATCGATAATGTCAAACTACTAGGATATATTCCCGACGAACAACTACCATTTTGCTATCGCGCTGCCAACTTCTCGGTTGTTCCCACTGTTGCCTTAGAAGGTTTTGGTTTGATAGTAGTGGAATCCTTAGCTGCTGGTACTCCCGTCTTAGGAACTCCCATTGGAGGTATTCCTGAAATTTTACGACCTTTTTCCGCAGATTTAGTTTTTGAAGGTTATCAACCAGACCAACTAGCTCAGGGAATTATCGAAGCTTTATCAGGCGATCGCATTTTACCTAATAGCCAAGCTTGTTTAGACTATGCTCAAACTAATTACAACTGGCACAAAATTGCCCAAGAAATTAAACTTGTTTATCAAAGCGTATTAAATTAGGATTAAAGATTGTTTTCAAATTTATTGAGAGCGTATTTCAGTTTTCGACTCCAAAAAACAGATTCTTTTTGTTGAGCAGAAAGACCAGAAGCAAATTCCAACAAATCCTGAAGTGGCAAACAAGATTTACAATAATACGGACGCAGTGGAAAAGCTGAAGTGTAATCAAAAAAAATCGACCAACGGTCGGATGTTTGAGGAACTAAACCTCGATGAAATAGATTAGCCGTATCGACAAAAATTACTGTACCAGTTGTCCCCTCACAAGCAATCCATTCAGAGCTAGCCAAAAAACATTCTACTTTTTCACTCGGTAAATATTCATGGTTATATCTAAGTGTACGAATCAGATATGATGTAAAACGTTTAGGGATATATTGAAAAGCTCCGTTATTTTGATTGACATCCTTCAGATAAATAATAACTTTAACCATTCTGCGATCTTCTTTATCTAAATGCCAAAGTCTTGATCTGTTGACGGTATTATTAGCAATATCTCTGCGCAAATAAGCACCATGATAGGCCACTGGCAACTTCAGATATTTACTGATAGTAGCAATTAATTTTTGCTCTAATCCCCAAGTGAAAATTTCTGGATACTTAATTATTTTTTGAGATTCTGCAATTAATAGATATTGTGTGGGGTTCACTAATTTTTGAGCTTTTAGGGATGGCATGATGTTTAAACATGATTGCAACAATTGCTTTGAACTATCTATGTCTAGGTTATCTAGATGCGTAACACAAATTCCTTGATTTTCAAGTTGGAAATCAATATCTTGATAATATGAAGAAACTTTACTTAGGCTACTTTGATAATTTAAAATCTGATTTTCGTAATAGCGTTCTTGAAAATAATTAAAAAACTTAAGCTGAAAAATTTCCTTGATGAATCTGTTTTTAGTTTTTCTAATTAAAGTGAGAAGGTCATTGTCAAAAAAGTACATTTTCAGCAGTTCTTACCATCATCTGGTGTTTGTAATCTATCGGAGCATAATTCATCTCTGATTATCATGCATTTTGAGCGATTAAACAGTGCTGTAAAAGTAAGATTTATGCCTCTATAATTAGCTTTTCTTTCCTCTATCCCTCTTTTGTCACTTTCCGAAACAGAGGAGTAGCAGAAACGGAGTTTATCCATCAGGCAAATGAAAAGAAAATTGATTCATTGCAGCAATCAATCGATGAAAACCAAGTAGTAAAGAACGGTTAGGAAAGATGTCTAACCAGGGAATAATAGCCCAAAATAAAATAGCAGGTTGAATAATTAAACGAAAGTTGTTCAAAGTGGTTTTCCAACCTTCTCTGTTCGACCATTGCGGATGAAAAGTATAATCAGCAATAGACTCTTGAGGTGGAAGATTAGAGTTCGATAAAGCTTGAGATTGATTCAAGTTAAGGAAGATTTTAGAATGAGAACTGACCATCCAGTACGCCGAAAAAATAATTTCCCACCATCTATTAATTTGCTCAAAATTAGTAAATCGATAGTTAGTCCATCCTAGTTCTTGTTTACACTGGCGAAACCCGTATTCAACCCAAGTTCTCAAGCCGTATAAATTGCCAAGCTGCTGCTTCATTTTGTGACGAGTGGTTTGAATATTAGTCATCACAAAAGAAGTAGAATTGGGTGGCATAGTTTCAGGGTCAGTAGTTATTTCCCAATAAGTTCGTCGGTTTCTTTTACCATAAATTATTTCTCTGATATACCTAATCTCAGATTTTTGGTCGCTAAAAGTTCTCTTGAATTTACACCACTTATTAGCTCTAACCTTTTGTTCTTGGGATAGCCAAACACCATGATTGTTTCTAATTGCTACTACCCAAGGTAATTGATATTTATCTAATGTTTTAATAAATGAACTAGCCTCGCCATATAAGCTATCGGCTAATACTAGTTCAATTTTAAAGCCAAATTCTATCAGTTCTGTAATAATTGATGATGCCAACTCAATTTTAGTTTGGTAAATATCATTTTCTTTTAATGTTCCTCTTGGTTTGAAAACTTTGAACATTAGAGGGAAGGTTGTATTTTGATAGACTCCATAAGTATTTACTGATACTATTCCATTGTCTATTTTTCCTACACTGCCTAGATATTGTCTCGCTACATAATCTGTTTTCTTCCCCTTCTTTCTATCTCCTGTTTCGTCAACCACTACTATAATTTTTTCTCCTTTTAATGCTTTTTTGGTTGAACTCAATCTTCTCTTTTTGAGTTCTTCTACTGACCAGGGTGAATTGGCGATGAAGTGGTGTAATGATTGAGGTGATGAAATTCCTACTACTTTAGCAATCTCTGGTAATGATTTCCTCTTAATTGGTGAAATTATTCCTTGATGTAAATATTTGAAACATTCATACAGTCGGCTTTTGAGTGGGAAGCTTCCTACTCAAAACGCGACGTAATTTCTAACATCAGAAAACAAGTCATTATAAGAGTCACAATATCGATCTATTATGGAAACCGTAGGTGTTGGCGAGCGCTTTAAATGTTTAAGAATCTGTAATTCTACATCCATCACCCTCTCTACCTCACAGCTACCGATAACTCTTTCTATTCTAGTTTAATTCTCGGAAAGTGACAAAAGAGGG
>JBJOPG010000024.1:0-28109 GCA_046050865.1 Cyanobacteriota bacterium | reverse complement strand
CCTGAAAGAACTCGGTTTATGAAAGGTTTATTTGCTTGGGTAGGCTATAAACAAACTGCGGTCTTCTTTGACCGTGAACCCCGCTATTCTGGTAGAACTACTTGGAATTATTGGAAGTTGTGGAATTTTGCCCTAGATGGGATTATTTCCTTTAGTTTTTTACCTCTGAAAGTCTGGAGTTATGTAGGTATTAGCATTTCACTCATCTCTTTGGTTTATGCTTTGATGTTAGTTGTGCGGACGTTGATGTTTGGGGTTGATGTTCCTGGTTATGCTTCATTAATGGTAGCAATCCTATTTTTGGGGGGAATCCAGTTAATTACTTTGGGGGTGCTGGGAGAATATTTAGGTCGTGTTTATGAAGAGGTTAAAGGAAGACCGTTGTATTTGGTGCGGGAAGAATATGGTTTTGGGGTTCGGAATTCACAAAAATCTAAAATAATGAAATCGCCCAATGCCCAAGCTTAAAAATGGCTTTGTTCTGCTAGTTCTCTTTTGTATCATTGCCACAGGGGTTGGGGTTTTGGCTATTGGCGGGATAGATCGTCAAAAGTTGCAAACTTGGTTAGAGACAATGGGGTTGTGGGCACCATTGATTTATATTGTTCTTTATACCCTAGGAACGTTGCTAATTTTACCTTCAACTCCCCTTAACCTTACTGGGGGGGCGATTTTTGGTATTTGGTGGGGAACATTATGGACGACGATCGCGGCATTAGTAGCGGCGATCGCCGCCTTTGCTTTTACGCGGACAATTGGCAGGGAATGGGTTAGCCAAAAGCTAGCAGGTCGTTGGAGTGCAGTGGATGCAGAGATTTGTCAGGGGGGATTGTTCTATCTGTTTGCGATTCGCCTGTTGCCAATTATTCCCTATGGCATTGTCAATTTTGTGGCGGGATTAACCTCAATTAAATTTCAGGACTATTTAATCGGGACTCTATTGGGCACATTACCAGGAGTTTTGCCCTTTGTGATGATGGGTGCAGGTATTACTGAATTATCTCAGGGAAATATTTTACCGTTGATGGCAGCTTTTGCCCTGACGGGAATATTAGTGGGCGGGGCAACTTGGTATCGTCGTCGCCGTCAAGCTCCTGTGGAACAAAAAAAGCTGAAATAAGATATTAGACCCAATACTTCTCGCTTAAGCTTTGTTATTGATCGGTTTATTAGTGGGTAGTGGGTAGTGGGTAGTGGGTAGGAAGCAATCGCTACTCTTTATTTGTTATTTTTCTAGCTTCATAGATTAATCTGCATTTGTTCAACGAGAAGTATTGATATTAGACCTTATTTGCGCAGTTTCTTTAAGATTGACAGTAGCCAGGTTTTACTTGGTTGCATTGGTTAAATTCTCCGTAGTTAATTTGATTACGCTGGAAATTCTCTACCTTTATGATGATTGCTTTAGCTTGCTAATAATTTGATTTTCGCCTTGTAATTTAATTAATTCTTGTACTGTTTGTTTAAACATTTCTATCTGTTCATCGTTAGGTTGAGTTTGCTGCCATACTTCTCTTTGCATTAAGCGATCGCACCACTGATTAATCTCTAGCTGAAGGCTGGTATCAAAACCTAATTTGGTAATTAAAATTATGGCGTTTCCTGCCACAATATCTCCCAAAGAAATACCATCTCCGCCAAAGTAATCGTCCTCGGCTAATAACTCTGTCATGAACTTGAGAATGCGTTTGATTTTGCGCTTGGCTTTGGCTAATTTTGGGGAATTTTCCATCTCACTGATTAGAGGTATGACCAAGGAAGATAGCTCGTTATTGGCTACCATTTGTGCCATTCGGACTTTGGCTAATTGAGCTGGAACTTTCGGCAGCAGGGAATTCTGGGGATACTTACATTCTAAATAATCTAATATTGCCAATGATTCTAAGACTCGCAAACCATCGTCAATAATTACGGGAACGTGATGAAAGGGATTAATCGCCAGGAAATCGGGTTGAAATTGTTCTTTTTCTCCCAAGTTCATAATTATTGGTGTAAAAGGAATCTTTTTTTCTAATAAAGTGATCCAGACACGACGGGATAAGGGAGATGAGGGATTGTAATAAAATTGCAGCATAAATGAATAAACTTGAATTTTCTTTAATGCTTTACGGGCGAACTGCCGTTCGCCCCTACTGGTCTATGTTCTCGATACATACGCATAACTAATTCACCCGCTGGTGTTGCCCGTAATTCCTCGATTACTGCAACTATTTCTGTTGGTGATTTCGCCAATTGGGAATCATAAAAAGGATGATATTCGGGACGGATTACAGGAGAAGCTAAAGCAGCAAAGGTGATGTCTGCCGAGGATAAATTATTTCCTATCAGATATTGTTGACCTGAATTTAGTCTTTGGTTAACTACGGTGAAGACCTCTTTGATATCCTTTAAAGCAGCTTCCTTACTGGCTTCTGTAACGTTGTAATACTGCCTGAGTAACCCAGGTATTCTGGGTACGGCGATAATACATTTAATTTTTTCGCTCAAAGGTGCATTTAACCCCCAGGCGATCGCAATTTTTAAGGGTTTTTGGATTGCATAGTAATAACCCCAATTGCGGGTTGCTACCCCTAATTTCTGGTCGAACAATTTTTCTAAGGTTTCTGCCTGGTGACGTAATTCAACATCTTGAGGGTAAAGCTGTTTATCTACAGCCACAGTATCCAGATAATGCATTATGTCACGGGAATCCACTAAAGCTTGTTCGTTAGTAACTAAAACGGGGACAGTTGTTCCTCCATGATGGGATGTATACTGTCTGTGAAATGGCGGTGCGTGATCTTCTTCTACATAGTCAATATCTAAGTAATCCATTGTCCAGCGAACTTTTTCGCAGTAATGACTAATGGCGATCGCAATTAGTAAAGGTTTGTGTTTATTTGCTGTGTTCATTTTTGTATCTCCTGATTACGCCATTCTTGAGCGATTAATAGTGACCAAGTTAGGAATGCGACTACCGATAATCCTGCAAATACATCAGTCCAAATAAGAATGTGCATTTTCACAGAAAACCGAGACAGTTCTCCATAAAAATAATGGGCTGGGCTAGATAAACCCGTACCAGCATACATACCTAGCAGGAAATAACTCAACCAATAATTTTGTCGGCTATAAAGCCAGTAACTTATAAATGCGATCGCAGTCATGACACCCCAGGTAATAAATACACCAGAAGTTGTAAACCATTCTGGTTCGGGATATTCACGAACGTAAATAGCGTTATCGGTATAGTGAATGCTAGTAATAGCAATGCTAAAAATTAAGATTGACAGTAGCCAGGTTTTACTTTGCTGCATTGGTTAAATCCTCCGTAGTTAATTTAATTGCGCTAAAAATTCCTTGCCTTTGTCTAAACCGTAAAGATTGCTTTTTTTCTTGGTAATGGCTGAACCATAAGGAATCCCAGATAACAAGCCGATTAGCAGAACAATTGCACTATGAAATAACAGTTGTAGAGATAAATTCATTGTGTTTCTCCGAAAACAATCAAGGTTCAGAGCAAGTGGCACTTGCTTATATTTCCATGGATAACAATTATTTTCGTAAAATGCAAGCATTACTTGCAAAGCATTAATCATATTCGGCGTAAATATGTTTGAACTCTTCAGGCATAGCCATTGGACGCATAGTTTCTAAACTAATGAAAAATCCCACTTGCATCGCGGTAGCAGCTATTTCTTGCCCCAAACATATCTCGGCTTGTAATGTACAGCGTAAACGCCCCAATTGAGACATCCACATTTTACCCACAGGGCGATCGCCTAAGCGCAAAGCTTTTTGATATTTGATTTGGGTGGAGTTAACAGTTGGACAGTATCCCTTTGACATTAACTGTTCTAGAGGTAAGTAAAATTCAAGCATTTTGAGTCTTAAGTCTTCTAACCAGCGAATATAGACAATATTGCTGACAATTCCTGCAAAATCGATGTCATAGGTTTTTATTGGTAAGTCTAGGGCTATTTCAAAAGGTTTTTTCTTCATTTGAGATTAATAATTAATTTTAGAGACCAATCGGTCTTTTTATGAACAAAAAAATTTAGCTTCGTTCTATGCAAGGCTATTCTGAATATAACTTTGCAGATGCGCTACGGCTCTTTCTAAATGAACAGGATTTTTTTCTAGCTGACTCATCATAATTGCCCCTTCAATATTACAGATAATAATTGTGGCAACGGTATCGGGTTCTATGGTTGCGGGGATTTCTCCCTTTTTGATTCCCTGATTGATAATCCGCACAATTAAACTACGCCAATTATTAATAGCAGCGATCGCGCGATCTCGTAATGGGGAATCAGTATCATCAGCTTCAATTGCCGTATTTAAAATCGGACATCCACCGACAATTGGCGGCGTGTCAATATAGACCAAATAGCTGGATACTAATGCTTGTAGCCTAGCGATCGCATTACGTTTTGTTTTCACGGCACTCCACACTTCTTGACTCATTAGACTGACGGCATAGTCAAACGCTGCTACAGCCAGTTCATCTTTGCTGGCAAAATGATTATAAATTCCTCCTTTTTTTAACCCAGTTGCCTGCATAATATCGGCGATCGAAGAACCGGCATAACCTTTTTGGTTAAACACCGTTGCTGCTTGCTGAACTATACGGGCTTTGGTTTGTTGTGCTTTGGACATTTAAACATATTTTCAGACCGTTTGGTCTTTCGTTTACCTTAGCATCAATCAGCACAGTAGCTTAAGATTTAAAAAGAAAAGCATAACTCATGAGAGAGAATTAAAAGCTAAGAACTAAAAAATGACCGAAGCCACCACCATTCGTCAGTCCAAACTTACTAGTAATACAGCCAGCTTGTGCTATCAAGTTGCCATGTCACAGCCAGCTTCTCATCTGTTTGAGGTTACGCTCCAGATTAGTGATTGGCGATTGCCAACTCTCGATTTAAAGATGCCTGTGTGGACACCAGGATCTTATTTGCTGAGGGAATACGCCAGACATCTCCAAGACTTTACAGCGCGCTCTGGAGATCAGGAATTAACTAGTTGTAAGCTAGGGAAGAATCATTGGCAGGTGGCAACGGAGAATTCAACGGAAATCCAAGTTAGCTATCGTATTTATGCCAACGAGTTAACGGTACGGACTAACCATTTAGATGCTACCCACGGATATTTTAATGGTGCGGCACTGTTTTTCTTTATTCCAGGCTTAGAACAAGAACCGATTAGATTAAAAATTGTTCCACCTCAGTCTGACTGGCGGGTTGCGACCACCTTACCTAAAATCGAAGAAGAAGAGCATACTTTTCTGGCTCCAGACTTCGATACTTTAGTTGATAGCCCCGTCGAGATTGGCACCCATCAGGTGTACGATTTTGAGGTTTTGGGTAGGCCCCATTCCTTAGCGATCTGGAGTCAAGGCAATAGTAATCCCCAGCAGATTATTGCTGACACCACCAAGTTGATTGAGGTAGAGGCAGCGATGTTTGAGGGCTTGCCCTATGAACAGTATTTGTTTTTGCTGCACCTTTCCGGCAGTGGCTATGGTGGTTTAGAGCATAAAGACTGTTGTACCTTGAATTATCCCCGATTTGGGTTCCGCGATCGCGAGAAATACGAACGGTTTCTTCAGTTAGTCGCCCATGAATTTTTTCATCTTTGGAACGTCAAGCGGATTCGTCCCCAAGCTTTAGAAACATTTGACTACGAAGCCGAAAACTACACCACTTCTCTCTGGTTTTGTGAAGGCACAACTAGCTATTACGATATTTTAATTCCCTTGCGGGCGGGGATTTATGACCAAAAAACCTGTCTGAAAAACTTTAGTAAGGACATTACCAGATATCTCAACACCATTGGACGCACGGTACAGCCCTTGGGAGAATCAAGTTATGATGCTTGGATCAAACTATATCGCCGCGAGGCTTATAGTGATAACAATCAGATTTCCTATTACCTTAAAGGACAACTAGTTTCCCTGCTGCTAGATCTGTTGATTCGTGCCAAACATCAAAATAAGCGATCGCTTGATGACGTGATGCGGTTAATGTGGTCGCGTTTTGGACAAGAGGAAATCGGCTTTAGTGAGACTCAACTACGGGAGACGATCTCTGAGGTGGCAGCAGAAAATCTTGATGATTTTTTCCATCGTTATGTCGAAACCACTGAAGAACTACCTTTTGATGACTACCTGAACCCCTTTGGCTTATACTTAAAAACTGTGGCGGAATCCAGTACTCCCTACTTGGGGATCAAGGTACAGCCTGATAGTAATCGAGAAGTAATTGAATATGTTGCTGCCGAATCTCCCGCAGCAATGGCAGGTATAGACGCAAAAGATGAGCTTTTAGCCATTGATGGTATCAAAGTTGATGCTAAGTCTCTTGAAGAAAGACTAAATGACTATCAAACAGAGGATACCATTCAAGTTACTGTGTTTCATAAAGATGAATTAAAAACCTTGGCGGTGACTTTGGCTCCAGCGCAAGCTAATCGATATGAATTGGTGATTAAAGATAATTTATCCCCAGAACAGCAACAAAATCTTGCAGGATGGTTGGGGGAATTCGGAGTTAGGAGTTAGGAGTTAGGAATTCAAGGTTAATAGTTAGTAATCAGAGTTTATGCATAATTTTTTAGAAACAGCTTATTTTCAAAATAAATTTGTTCCTTTCAAAGAAGCAAATATTTCGATCGCCACCCATGCTCTCCACTATGGAACAGGCGCTTTTGGAGGGCTGAGGGGTATTCCTAGTCCCGATCATCCTAACCAAATATTATTGTTTAGACTTGATCGTCACTGTAATCGTTTGAGTGAGAGTGCTAAACTCCTCGGTTATGATTTGCCTGGAGCCAAAATACAGCAAATAATCATTGATTTTGTCAAGAAAAATAAGCCTCAAACATCTTTTTATATCCGCCCCTTTGTTTATACTTCTGATTTGGGGATTGCGCCTCGGCTCCATAAGATTGAAAAAGACTTCTTTGTTTACGGTTTGGAACTAGGGGATTATTTACCCCCTGACGGTATTAGCTGTCGCATTAGTTCTTGGTATCGCCAGGAAGATCGTAGTTTGCCTCTGAGAGGTAAAGTCAGTGGGGCATATATTACTTCTTCGTTGGCTAAAACTGAAGCGGTAGAATCTGGTTTTGATGAAGCAATTCTAATGAATTCGCAGGGTAAAGTCTGTGAGGCTTCAGGGATGAATCTGTTTATGGTGAGAAACAATAAATTAATCACTCCTGGGTTTAATCAAGATATTTTGGAAGGGATTACGAGAGATAGCATCTTAACCATTGCTCAAGATATGGGGATTGAGACGGAAGAAAGAGCGATCGATAAAACCGAATTATTCATTGCTGAAGAAGTATTTCTCAGTGGCACTGCCGCCAAAGTGACTCCAGTCAAGCAAATCGAAAACTATCATTTTGCTTCTGAAGGCATAATTACTGAGAAAATCAAAGCTAAACTAACTGCGATTACCAACAATCAAGAGCCTAAATATCAGGACTGGATTTATCCGATTGACTGCTGAGGCGACTCATAAGTACCTAAACAAAATTAATTACACATTTGCGAAGCTTATCCTTTAGGACTTGACTTGCTCTTTTCCCCTTAACCTTTTCCCCTTTCCCAATCTCCACAAATCAATAAGTACCTAACATCAGTAATTCAGTAGGGGGTTTGCCCTGCTAAAATAACAGTGTCAAAACTTCTTTATGTTTAACAGCGGTTATGCTACTTACAGAGACTAACTTGGTTGCCTTATTGTATCTAGTTTTAAGTGGCACCTATCTTTTAGTATTACCAGCATTTGTTTATTTTTATCTTAATAAACGTTGGTATAACGCCAGTTCGATTGAACGATTAATTATGTACCTGTTTGTATTTTTGAGTTTTCCAGGAATGCTCTTGCTCAGTCCTCTGCTCAATTTTCGTCCTCGGCGTCGCAAATTAGAAGCGTAGGGACAGAGTATGCGTAGAATCGATGCTCTGGGTATTGGTCTGGGGGTATTTGTTGCTGCTGGACTAGTTTATCTTGCTTTACAATTATTTGGTCTAGATGGCATTAATGCGGGAATCTGGACTCAAGCTGCGTTGGTGGTTCTGCTGATTGGATGGTCTTTGACTTACTTATTCCGTGTGGGCAATAAGCAGATGACCTACAATCAGCAACTAAAAGATTATGAAGAAGCTGTCATGCAAAAGCGCTTGGAGGAAATGTCTCCTGAAGAATTAGCCCAGCTACAGCAGGAAATCGAGGAAGGAAAAGAAAGGAGATCCTAGTCTTGCTGTTGTTTCATATATATCAATTCTCAGAACCATTGAAGTACTGCTTTTTCCCCTTCTTACGAAGTTTGCTCAACGGGGGGAACCCCCGCAACACAACTTCGCGCTTTCCCTTTTCCCAAACAAAACCAAAGTGTATCTCACCAACTTGAGAAGAGCTATACCGTCTTAAATGCCTTAAATATTATCAACCTTAAATTAACTTAAATGAATGTTGCCCAGCGTTTTCAACAGCTAAAACAGAATTCTCAATGTGCCTTTATTCCCTTTATCACCGCAGGAGATCCAGATCTAGAAACTACGGCTAAGGCGTTGGAAATTTTAGCGAACAATGGCGCAGATCTGATTGAATTAGGAGTTCCCTATTCCGATCCTCTAGCAGATGGCCCTACGATTCAAGCGGCAGCTACTAGAGCTTTACAAAAAGGGGTTCAACTAGAAGATGTTTTGGCAATAGTCAAGGATGCCGTCAACAAAATTGATGTGCCCATTATTTTATTTACCTATTACAACCCAATTTATTACCGTGGGGTTGAGTCGTTTCTTCAGCAAGTTAAAGAGGCGGGAGTTAGTGGCTTGGTGGTTCCTGATCTGCCCCTAGAAGAGGCAGAAATGCTGCTGAATTCGGCAGCAGGAATTGGGATTGAAGTAATTCTTTTAGTTGCCCCGACCAGTTCTCCAGAGAGAATCAAGGCGATCGCCCAAAAATCCCAAGGTTTTATTTACCTAGTCTCTGTCACGGGGGTTACGGGAGTACGCTCCGAAATGGCAACCGGAGTTCAAGATTTGCTAACTAGCTTACATCAGGCTACGGATAAGCCCATTGGTGTTGGTTTTGGTATTTCTGACCCTGAACAGGCAAAACAGATTAAGGACTGGGGTGCAGATGCGGTAATTGTCGGTAGTGCGATCGTTAAACGTCTCGCTTCAGGAACTCCCGAATCAGGACTCAAGGCGATCGCTGAATTCAGTTACGCCCTAAAACAAGCAATCTCGTAGACAAGTAGTTTTGTAGCTCAAATAAAAGATCGCTGACGACTACCTACCTACGAGGAAGCTAGAATAAGATTAAATACTTTAAATACTATTTAGAGTAATTAGAATAATTTGTGCGGTAAAACTTAAAACTTAAAATTAAGTCCGACCATTGCTGCCATTTTTGGATATATCACTAGGAAGCAAAGAATTAGGTAATTCATCAAAACTTTTCTTGACTGCTTTACAAAATTCTTTCATCTGAGATACGGTCATAGTTGGTTCAGCCTGCCCCTTTTCCCAACGACGAATTGTCGATACGGCTACGCCAATTTCTCGCGCCAACTGTTCTTGAGATAGTTTGACATTGAGTCTTAATCTTTTAAACGGTGAATTTGTTTCTTGGCGCTGAGATTTTTTAGGTCTAGTCATGATTTTGTCTGAATTATTGTGACTAATAGAATAGTGGATAGATTTTTTTGTACAGCAAAATTGTCGATATTGAAATTAATTTATGCTTTATACATTTAGCATAGGGAAATTAATATATATCATCAAAGTAATGCTAAGAAACAATAATTATCAAAGTTGCGATGATGCAAGTAATAAATATTGAGTAGCAAAAAGATTGATCATAACGATCATCACTGTACAAAGGAAATAAGGTAACTACTGAATCAATAATATGGATTAGTTATGGGATCTCATAAAAGTAAAAATATTTTGCCCTAAAGCAAAAATTGTGTGAGAGCTTGAGACTTATACGCTCGATTTGTACGCTCAATTTTGTCCCATACTAACAAATTATCAAAATAAGACTATTCGCGAAATTACCGAATTTTGATCTGTTTTTTTTCTATTAATCAGTGTATTTAGTTTGATAAATATTCAAACAAAGAATATTAGCAAAGTAATAAAAGCTAAATCAAAGTTAAACTTTTCAGTAAATTCGCTGAATTTAGTTTAGCCACAATTCCGCTCAAAATGATCGATTAATAGCTTATTTTGAGCGATTAATAGCTTTGTCACTAGAAATCCAGGTTTCTGAAATCTTAGCTTAAAGGCATTTGTGATCACCATAGAAAAAGTTATATAAAAGTGGTTTAAATAACATTATGGCAGTAAACATTGCGGTAAATATAAATATTCTGTAAACAAACACTGTATAAATCTAAAAAATCAACATGTTTAAACCGGGTATCATAGAGCTTAAACGTTTAGTCTGCTTGCTTATAAGGCACCTTTCTCTTGAGCAGAACACACTAGTTAAACTTCAAACACTGACTGAGAGACTTGATAGTGGAATAGTTGTTTTGGTGAAGCGTTGTGTTTTTGCCGAAACTTTCAAACAACCGATAATAACGCACTATCTAAGTTCTGGGGTTAATTCCTTCTATCAAAAGTTGGACTATATAGTCAACTTTTGATAACTTTCTTTTCTTTCAAGAGTTATTTGTTTGATCATCTTGACCATTTCAATTTCCATGTACTTGTTATGTAATAAGATTTGAAACGACTAAAAAGTTTGCCGGATAAAGCGTAAGGTCTTTTGCGCACCAAAATTGCTGAACATCATGATTGACAATAGTCTTAGCTGGTTTTTGGCTTGACGCACAACAAGTTTAATTCTAAAAAAATGACGTGTTTTCGCAATGTACTGTCTAGCCCAAAAGGTTGATAGCTAGATAGTCGACAGCTTAAAACTAGCTCATCGGGAGCATCCCACTTATGCAACTAAGTATAATTACTCAGGTAGTGAAACGGCCTTTTTGCAAAGATTTTTATGCACTTGACAAAGTACAAAAGACATGAGTATCAAAAAGTGGGATGCTCCCTAGCTCATCAATAACTAGACAAGAAAAAACTACTGTAAATAAAAGATTTTACAGAGTGATAGAACATAGTGTTTTTAGACAATATTTTTAGACTTGGAAATAGCTATCTCTTCTGTAAAACCCAAAGAGTAAATCAGCTTTTTCTAGCTCGAATAATTAATGCTCATTAGAGCTTAATCTAGACTCAAGGGTAATTATCCTAGTGATAGCTACTGATAATTAGCAATCCGAGCAAAGCTACTTGCTGACAAGCTAGCGCCACCAACTAAAGCACCATCTATTTCTGGTTGTGCCATGATTTCATCAACATTTTCAGGTTTGACTGAACCACCATATTGAATTGAAATATTTTTGTTGTTTAGCTGTTGACGAATAATGCCGATTACTCGATTCGCTTCTGAAGATTCGCAAGTATCACCAGTGCCGATCGCCCAGATCGGCTCATAGGCAATAATAAGATTATTCTGGTCAATATCTAGCAAATCTGCTTTTAACTGGGCGATAATAATATTCTCGGTTTCCCCCGCATCTCTTTGTTCTTTCGTTTCCCCGACACAGAGAATTGGTTTGAGGTTGTATTTTTGGGCTGCTTTAAGCCTTAAGTTGACGGTTTGATCCGTTTCTCCAAAGTACTGCCGTCTTTCGCTATGGCCGACAACTACGTAATCAACACCGATTTCTGTCAACATTGAGCCTGAAATTTCTCCAGTATAAGCACCCTCCTCTGACCAATGAAGATTTTGCGCCCCCAACATGATTCTGCTACCGTGCAGATGTTTTGATAAAGCTGTCAAAGAGGTGAAAGGGGCACACAACACAACCTCTTGATTGTCTTTAATATCTTCAACTTCAGATTTAAACTCTTGCACAAAAGCCAGGGACTCCGCCTGATTTTTATACATCTTCCAATTACCAGCAATAATTACTTTTCGCACAATCTAAAAAATATCTTAAAATTCTCTGCAAATTTTAGTTTAAGGCTTTGTGGTGGCAAAGGCTAGGTTATTCCCTGGGAGTTCAATTTTCAATCCGATAAATCTAAATATGAAAAATTAGATCCAAGTTTGTTAAGCAAAGTTAATTTTTGTGATAAAAATGCGTTAAATTTTAGATACAAAGCAACGTTTTAAAATTCAAGTCCAGCTTCGGTCGAAATATCCAAGATTATCGACGCTGTGGTTTTGACTTGGTAATCATCTCTTTGCTCATATCCATCGGAATTATTTCAATTTCACAATTCTTATATTATTCTTAACCTTCGTAATACAATGTCGATTAATTCTCTAATTACCAAAGCCTTTCATCCCAATATTACCCCTGACTTTTGGCAACAAACTTCTTGGGCAATTCTCAGAGCTGTTGTCGGTATCATGATGATCCATAACGGTATTGACAAGCTAGCCAATATCGAAAGTTTTGCTGAAGCTTATGTGGCTTATATTGGTCTACCATTCCCTATTTTCTTTAGCTATATTGCAGCTTTTACCGAACTAATCGGCGCACCGCTACTAATCCTTGGTTTATTTGTGAGACCTGCCGCCCTGGGTCTATTTTTCACCATGTGTGTGGCTATGTATCATCACATTTTAGTAGCTGGTTTAAGCATTCCTTATCTAGAGCTATCTGCTATCTATGCAGCCTGTTTCTTGTTTTTTACTATCAATGGTGCAGGATTGTTTTCCACCGATGCTTTGATCACCAACTTGCTTGACAAGTCTGCTTTGTCTGCCCAAGCAAAAAAAGTTATGTTACTGGAAAGAAGCTTGAGTGCTTCAGAATCTGCTGTTGTTACTAAAACAGCATCCAAGTAATGTAGAGTCGGAGAATTATTTATCTAGCGCGATCGCACAGTTAGGCGATCGCACTTTTTTTGTACGATCTTTCAGTGTTAAACTAGGAGGCTGCGGTAACAACTGCACTTTTCAACATACTTTTCCAACATTTAGCTAAGAGACATCGCCATCAAATGCAAAGAAAAAGTTCTTTTGACTCTGCTCACATCATGTATCGTTCTGAAGAACTCGTGAGCGCAGCTTCTAATCGCTATCGTATTACAGTGCAGGTGGCGAATCGTGCTAAACGTCGTCGCTACGAAGAATTAGAAAACTTTGATGACCCGACGATGAAGCCTGTTATCCGTGCCATTATCGAGATGTCTGATGAGTTGACTCAACCAGAAATTATTGGTGACTAGGCTGAAAATAGAGTCTAGATTTTACTTTGTTAGGTAGCTACAGGTAGATTAAATGGAGCGTTTGCTCAAGAGTGGGGATGGTTGGCGTGTTGGCTGGCATCCCCATGGTGATCAATATCAAGGCTTAATTGGCGGTCAGGATTGGGCGATCGAGCTAACGAAAGCTGAGTTTACCGATTTTGAGCGCTTGTTAAGTCAATTGGTAGACACCATGAGACAGATGGCGGATGAGCTGATGGAGCAAGAAAAGATTAGTTGTGAAGCGGAAACTAGTCTATTGTGGATGGAAGTAGAAGGATATCCCCATGACTATTCTCTTAGAATTATTTTAAGTAGCGATCGCCGTTGTGAAGGAAATTGGGGAACCGGCATTGCCCCTCAGTTGATTAAAGCTTTAAAATCTTTGGGTTTGCCTGAAAACTTGAAGGTCTAAAAACTAAGAACTCAAGATTAGACGTATAAGTGTGTGATTATTTAGGGTCGAACTAACATCTTCAAGGTAGATTAGATCACACTGCCGCTAAATAGCCGAATGTTATCACAGGAGCATAGTTTTAATATTTATTAAATCTTAGACTTTATTCCTTAAGGCTTGAGCTATTTCTCATGACTAACGCGGCAATAACTACGAGCAAAACCGAGTTATCTACTAATAATATTTTTAATATTTTGATTGTAGATGATACTCCTGATAATCTACGCTTGTTATCAAAAACTCTCACCAAAGAAGGTTATCAGGTTCGTTGTGCTATCAATGGTGCAATGGCATTATTGACCATTAATACCAAACTTCCTGACTTGATTTTGCTTGATATAAACATGCCAGACCTTGATGGTTTTGAAGTTTGCCAACAGTTAAAAATGTCGGAGTTAACCAAGGATATTCCGATTATTTTTATTAGTGCTTCAGGACACGTTAATGATAAGGTAAAAGCCTTTGAATCTGGTGGCATAGACTACATTAGTAAGCCTTTCCAAATTCCCGAACTGTTGTCAAGAGTTGGTAACCAGTTAAATCTACAAAACTTGAGAAATCAGTTATTACAAAAAAATCAACTTTTACAAGTAGAAATTTGTAATCGTTTGGCGGCAGAAACCGAAATACGCCAATTGAATTCCGCTTTAGAGCATCGAGTACAGCAAAGAACCTTAGAGTTGCAAACAGAAATTGTTCAAAGGCAAAAAATGCAAGATAAACTCGAATATCTCGCTTGGCATGATGCTTTGACGGGGCTACCAAATCGTCTTTGGTTAATGGAAAAGCTCAAGCAATTGTTATTGATCGCTAAAAATTCACCTGAACAAAAATTTACTACCATAATTTTGGACTGTAGTCGATTCAAAATTGTTAATGATTCCCTGGGTCGTCAGGCAGGAGATAAATTACTAAAAATGATGAGTGATCGATTGCGATCGCAGATCTCCAGTCACGATATTAAGCTGGCTCATTTCGGCGAGGATAAATTTGCCATCTTGCTGAAAAAAGTAGGAGAGCAGCCAGAAGCGATCGCTCTGGTCAAAAAGATTCAACAATCTCTGGTTTCGGCGTTCATCATCGAACAACGAGAAATATACATTACTTTTAATGTGGGAATTGTGATTTGTGATGCTAGCTATACTCATCCCAATGAAATATTTAGGGCAGCGGATCTGGCAATTCAAAAAAGCAAAAGTTCTGGTGGAAATTACTATCAAGTTTTTGATACCACAATTGAGAATAATACCCTGGAGATTTTAGAAATTGAAACAGATTTACGTATTGCTTTAAAACGTCAAGAATTTCATCTCAATTATCAACCTATAGTCTCCTTAAACACAGGCGCAATTATCGGTTTTGAAAGCTTGGTGCGTTGGCATCACCCCCTCAAGGGATTTGTTTCCCCAGCCCAGTTTATCCCCATTGCTGAACAAAGCAATTTAATTTTGCCCCTAGGAATGTGGATTCTCCAAGAAGCTTGTCAACAAATTCGATGCTGGCAAGATCAACTCAATAATAGACATGCCGACTTTTCTGTGAGTGTTAATATTTCGGGGAAACAATTTGAACAGGAAGATTTTATCGAACGCTTAGACAAGATCATTCTTGATACGGGGATTAATGTTAAACACCTCAAGTTGGAAGTTACCGAAACTCTCTTGATGAACAATATTGAGATTGCCGATCGCCTATTCAAGCAACTGAGAAAACGCCATATACAGCTAGCTATTGACGATTTTGGCACTGGTTATTCTTCCTTGAGCTATCTAGATCGTTTTCCGGTAGATACCCTGAAAATAGACCGTTCTTTTGTGAGTCGTTTAAATGAAGTCAATCAAACCTCAATGATTGTGAAAGCAACCTTAGAATTAGCCCATAATCTTGGCTTTAACGTGGTTGCAGAGGGAGTAGAAACCCAACAACAAAGAGATCAACTCAGGGATTGGGGATGTGAATTTGCTCAAGGTTATTTTTATGCTAAGCCCTTGAGTGCAGAAGCCGCTTGGCAATTTTTAGAGCAGAATTTTGCTCAATTAAACCAGATCTGAAAAATTCAAATCGCCAAATTCAAGCTTTAAATCTCGCTCCATTAAAGCTTTGATGGCTGATTGAGGAGTGATTTCTCTCCGCAGCAAGTGGTACACCTGTTGAGTGATCGGCATGGTGATGCCCTCTTCAGTGGCAATTTGCATCAGTACCTTAGTGGTATTAACTCCTTCGGCTGTCCCTTCCAAGTTGGCTAAAATCTCTGGCAGAGTTTGATCTTGAGCTAATCTGTAGCCCACCTGATAATTACGGGAGAGAGGACTATCACAGGTGGCGATTAAGTCTCCTAAACCAGACAGGCCAAAAAAAGTTACCCCCGATGCCCCTAAATGGGTGCCGATGCGAATCATTTCTGGTAAAGCACGGGTGAGCAGTGCCGCTTTAGCATTCGTCCCCAAATTCATGCCGTCACACACTCCAGAGGCGATCGCCATGACATTTTTGATCGTCCCTCCTAGTTCCGTACCGAGGGGGTCTTGATTTACATACACCCGAAAGATATCCGAGGTAAAAATGCCCTGTCCCCGTTCGGCGGCAGCTAAATTGCGGCTAGCTAATACCGTAGCGGCGGGTAAACCTTGGTCGATTTCTTTTGAGAGATTGGGGCCAGAAAGCACCACCACAGGATGATCGGGAAAGATCGACTGCCAAATCTGGGAAGGAGTACGGTTAGTTGCAGGGTCTAATCCCTTGGTCGCCGTCACAATAATTTTGTCTGAAGGAAGATTAAGCGATCGCAATTTCTGAGCTGTCCCCATCACTCCCTTCATGGATACTGCCGAAACAATAATGTGAGCATCTTGCACCACGGACTCCAGAGACTTAGTACCACGGTGCGACCAAAAATGTACTTGGTGATCATTGCTGTGGACAATCTTGCCCAAGGCTGTACCCCAGACTCCTGTGCCTAAGATCGCAACGGTATAAGATTTAACCATATTGTTTAACCATATTTCAATTTACAGATCAAAATTGAAAATGCCAGGAGAAAAGTAGCGAAGTTAGCCACAAACACAGGGATATTGTGGGTATAAAACCCATAGATAATCCAGAGAATTACGCCAACGCAAAAACACAAAAACATAGCCAGGGAGATATCCTTAGTGGATTTAGTCTGCCAAGTTTTAATCGCTTGAGGCAAAAAAGAAATAGTGGTTAAAATTCCTGCCACAAGACCCACATAGGTCATCGGTTCCATAAGACAATTATTAAGTTTTTAAATTAAGCTCTTACTAAGCTCGCGCCATAGATGCTGGTGCATAGATATTTTAGATATTCTACCGAGATTAATCTTAAATTAAACTTACCGTGCAACAACTTTTTCACAACCGTCGGCTTAAGGTTCGGAAAACTACACTACCGAAGATCCTGGGTCAGCTTGCACTATATAGAAAGATGAAGTGAAGACTGAGGGGAGCTAGTCAAACCAAAAAGGTTCAAGAATCATCTGCACGATCATCAGATATTGCACCAGGCGGCAATTTTTAGATTGATTATCTAAAAAAATAAATTTAGTTTTTGTAGTTAAATTCGGAGTATTTGTTTAAAGTATGGCAAAAGTTGTTGGTATTGACTTAGGAACTACTAACTCTTGTGTAGCAGTGATGGAAGGGGGGAAACCCACAGTTATCGCTAACGCGGAAGGTTTTAGAACTACCCCCTCAGTTGTTGCTTATGCTAAAAATGGCGATCTTCTCGTTGGTCAGATTGCTAAGCGTCAAGCAGTAATGAACACAGGCAATACTTTCTATTCGGTTAAGCGCTTTATCGGACGTAAACACGATGAAGTGAATAATGAAACTAAGGAAGTAGCTTACGATGTAATTCAAGATAATAACGGTAACGTTAAGCTTAACTGCCCTGCCCAAAATAAGCAGTTTGCGCCAGAGGAAATTTCGGCGCAGATTCTCCGTAAGTTGGTGGAAGATGCTAGTAAATATTTGGGAGAAAAAGTAACCCAGGCAGTAATTACTGTTCCTGCTTACTTCAACGATTCTCAGCGTCAAGCGACTAAGGATGCAGGGAAGATTGCTGGGGTTGAAGTTTTACGGATTATTAACGAGCCAACAGCAGCGTCTTTAGCTTATGGTCTAGATAAGAAAAGTAATGAAACTATCCTAGTTTTTGACTTGGGTGGTGGTACTTTTGACGTTTCTATCCTAGAAGTAGGAGACGGTGTATTTGAAGTTCTAGCTACTGCTGGGGATACTCATTTAGGTGGGGACGACTTCGATAAGAAAATCGTAGACTATCTTGCAGGGGAATTCCAAAAAAACGAGGGAATTGACCTTCGTAAAGATAACCAGGCTCTGCAACGTTTAACAGAAGCCGCAGAAAAAGCCAAAATTGAGCTTTCTAGCGCGACTCAGACAGATATTAACCTACCCTTCATTACCGCCACTCAGGATGGGCCAAAACACCTAGATGTTTCCCTCACCAGAGCTAAATTTGAAGAACTCTGTTCCGATCTCATTGATCGCTGTCGTATTCCTGTAGAGCAAGCTCTTAAGGATTCTAAGTTAGCCAAAGAGGCAATCGACGAAGTGGTAATGGTAGGGGGCTCCACTCGAATTCCCGCGATCGTTGACATTACCCAAAAGGTTCTCAACAAACAGCCCAATCAAACTGTAAACCCTGATGAAGTTGTGGCAGTGGGTGCAGCAATTCAAGCTGGGGTTTTGGGTGGTGAAGTTAAAGATATCTTGTTGTTGGATGTCACTCCTCTCTCCCTTGGGGTAGAAACCTTGGGTGGGGTCATGACCAAGATTATTCCGCGCAACACTACTATTCCTACCAAAAAGTCGGAAACTTTCTCGACGGCTGTAGATGGTCAAACCAATGTCGAAATTCATGTTCTCCAGGGTGAGCGAGAATTTGGTAAGGACAACAAGAGTTTAGGAACTTTCCGTCTCGACGGTATTCCTCCTGCTCCTCGTGGTGTGCCCCAAATTGAAGTGACCTTCGATATTGATGCCAATGGTATCTTAAGCGTAACGGCGAAGGATAAGGGTACTGGCAAGGAACAGTCCATCAGCATTACTGGCGCGTCTACTTTGCCTGATGATGAAGTAGATCGGATGGTACAGGAAGCAGAATCCAATGCTGCTTCAGACAAAGAACGTCGTGAGGCGATTGATCGCAAAAACCAGGCTGACTCCCTCGTTTATCAAGCTGAGAAACAGCTCACAGAACTTGGAGATAAAGTCCCGGCTGGAGATAAAGAGAAGGCAGAAGGGCAAATTAAAGATCTGAAAGAAGCGATCGCTTCAGAAGATGATGAGAAAATTAAAGCTCTCTTACCTGAACTACAGCAAACTCTTTACAGCATTGGTAGCAGTGTTTATCAACAGGGTGATGCTGGAGCCGAAGCAACAGGAGAAGCACCTGACGTAGAAGTTCCTACTGATGATGATGATGGTGCCAGCAGCGATAGTGGCGATGATGTCATTGATGCCGAGTTCTCTGAAACCAAGTAAAGGGCTTCGCCCTGGCTATAAGCTCTAAGCTATTTACTTAATTGGAATGTGAGACTTATCCTGAGGGGTATGTCTCTCTTTTTTTGTTCTTATTTGTTCTTATGACTCAACCAGAAGCATTACAAAAAATCCTCCAGGCGATCGCCTCGGGCGATCTGAGTCCCGAAACTGCCCTGGAAAAACTCAAGCATTTACCTTTTGAAAGTCTCGATCAATTTGCCAAGATCGACCACCATAGACAGTTAAGAACAGGCTTTCCTGAAGTTATTTGGGGGGCTGATAAAACTCCCGAGCAACTAATTAAGATTATTACCGCGATGGCGTCCGACGGGACGGTAGTGATGGCAACTCGCATTGAAGCAGAAGTTTACCAACAACTAAAAGTCGCAATTCCTGAGCTAGTTTACTATCCTGCTGCTCGTATCTGTAGCCTCTCGAAACCTCAAAACCCGACTCAAGTAGGTACAATTTCGATTCTGACTGCTGGTACTGCCGATATCCCTGTGGCAGAAGAAGCGGCAATTACCGCTGAACTATGTGGCTTTGCTGTCGTTCGTCTTTGGGATGTGGGAGTGGCAGGAATCCATCGACTATTGAGCAATAGTCAAGTTGTCTACGATGCTGATGTCTTAATTGTCGTTGCGGGGATGGAAGGGGCATTACCCAGCGTTGTGGCTGGCATGGCGGACTGTCCTGTAATTGCTGTCCCTACTAGTGTCGGTTACGGGGCAAGTTTTAGCGGGGTGGCTCCCTTGCTGACCATGCTGAATTCCTGTGCAGCGGGCATTGGGGTGGTGAACATCGATAATGGTTTTGGCGCCGCTATTTTAGCGGGGCAAATTTTACGCACGGCGCATAAGATCAATCGCGATCGATAATATAACGTTTCTCATATTCGTGAGATACACCTTGGTTTTGTTTGGGAAAGGGGAAAAGGGAAAAGGGAAAAGGAGAAAAAGCAGTACCTCATGGTTCTAACAATTGCTATAACCCGTTTATGATTAATAAACGTCTAGTGTGAATTTAAAATTGCTAGAAGCTAGAAGCTAGAAGCTAAAAGCTAGAAGCTAAAAGCTACGAACTAGTTCATTTGAACGAAGCCAATCCACATCAAACGTAATAAATAACCCCAGAATTCTGTAAAGGCAATGGTATTAAGTAAGCTTTTCCCATCGAAGCAAGACAAGTGGCAGCCAATAATTAAACGACTAGAAGCGATCGCAGGTAAAGATGGGGTCATCCGTCGCAAGGAAGAACTCCTCACCTACGAATGTGATGGTTTGGCAAGTTATCGCCAGCGTCCTGCTTTAGTAGTTTTACCTCGCACCACCGAAGAAGTAGCTGAAGTGGTCAAGATTTGTCACGAACATAATCTACCTTGGGTTGCTAGGGGTGCAGGTACAGGTTTGTCTGGAGGAGCCTTACCCCATGAAGAGGGGGTGCTAATTGTGACTGCAAGGATGAGCAAAATCTTACATCAAGACTTGGATAATCACTGTATTACTGTCCAACCAGGGGTCATTAATAACTGGGTAACTCAAGCAGTTAGCGGCGCAGGTTTTTATTACGCTCCCGATCCTTCTAGTCAAATTATTTGTTCCATTGGGGGGAATGTGGCAGAGAATTCTGGGGGAGTTCATTGTCTGAAATATGGTGTCACCACCAACCATGTTTTAAGTCTCAAAATAGTCACCACTGAAGGGGAGATTATCGATGTCGGGGGTTTAAATCCTGAGATGCCTGGATACGATCTGACGGGTTTATTCGTCGGTTCTGAAGGAACTTTGGGCATTGCCACAGAAATTACCCTCCGAATCCTCAAGCTTCCTGAATCGGTATTTGTCCTCTTGGCTAACTTCCCAACCCTGGAAGATTCGGGAGCTGCGGTGGCGGAAATTATTAGTTCGGGAATCATTCCTGCGGGCATGGAAATTATGGACAATCTGAGTATTAACGCAGTGGAGAATATTGTTAATACCGGTTGTTACGATCGCGACGCGGCAGCGGTATTGTTAGTGGAATTAGATGGTTTACAAGTAGAAGTGGCAGCTTATCACCAAAGAGTTGAAGAAATCTGTCAAAAACACCACGCCACAAGCATTACTAGTGCTGATGATCTTGATACCCGCGCCAAACTTTGGAAAGGTAGAAAGGCGGCTTTTGCCGCAGCAGGAAAAATGAGTCCTGATTATTTTGTTCAGGATGGCGTGATTCCACGCACTAAATTGGTGGAGGTATTAGGGAAAATTAATGCCTTAAGCGATCGCTATGGCTATAAAATCGCCAATGTATTTCATGCGGGGGATGGCAATCTTCACCCACTGATTTTGTATGACAATGCTGTTCCAGGAGCATTTGCCACAGTAGAAGAAATCGGCGGCGAGATCCTCAAGTTGTGTGTGGATGCGGGAGGTAGTCTATCAGGGGAACATGGCATTGGTGCTGATAAAAACTGCTATATGCCCTACATGTTTGAACCCACAGATTTAGAAACTATGCAGTATGTCCGCACAGCACTAAACCCCAAGGGATTGGCTAATCCAGACAAAATTTTTCCCACTCCTCGTAGCTGTGGTGAAGCCGCCAATGCTCAGAAGATTCAGCAACTTGGAGATACTGAAATATACTAATGTTCTTAAACCGAACTCAAAATAGCTAGCCCCTTGTCACCCCGTGAGGATAATCGACTTAATCAGGGGTTAAATCAATACTTGATTCAGATAAGGAGCCAATCTAAGCATTACCGATAGCTACTTTCACGATAATGCGATCGCTGGTGGTGCAGTCTATATTCGCGAAGGCAACTTGAGTGTTGATAACTCCAACTTCGAGCGTAATGAAGCGTTAGCAGGTGGAGGAATTGGAGTATTTTTTGGTGCAGTAGCCGACGTTAACAAAAGTCAATTTAGCTTTAACAATGGTGGCGGAATCAGTCTTGCAATCAACGCTAATTTAGATTTGCGAGATTCCTTAGTTGATCAAAACACTAGTACAATTTTTGGTGCGGGTGTAAACGTCCAAAAAGAAAGCACCGCAACTATCACTAACACAATAATTAGCAATAATACTGCTCCATATGGTGCTGGAGTAGAGGTCAACTTAGATAGTCAAGTAAAAATCATTAATAGCCAAATAACTGGTAACAGCGCTAGCGCAGAAGGTGGCGGAGTTGATGTCTATGGAAATTCTACCGTAGAAGTTACCAACACAGTAATTAGCAATAATACTGCTGGGTTTGGTGAAGGAATAGCTTCTACTGATAGCACCGTAACTCTGATGAATGTTGGTTTTAGTGGTCAGCAACATGACTACGAAGGAGACAATATTCAAGTGTTAGGAACTAAACCAGTTATCACCCCTGAAGATCTGAATCTCAAAGGAACTAAACTTGCTGATACCTTAGAAGGTAAAGCAGGAAACGATACCTTAGAAGGTTTTGATGGACAAGACCTGTTGAAAGGGAATGACGGCGACGATTTGCTCTCTGGTGGCAAAGGAAAAGATACCCTCTACGGTGGAGCAGGTAATGACACCTTGTTTGGTGATAAAGGCGCTGACTTACTGGATGGTGGCGCTGGCGACGATTATCTTGATGGCAACAAAGGCTTCAACAAATTGTTTGGCGGTACTGGCAATGATATCTTTGTGATTCATGACGATGGGAAAACTGAATGGATCAAAGACTTCCAAATTGGCGAAGATACTATTGGTTTAGCTGATGGCATTACCTTTGAAGATCTTGATATCGTCACTGGCAAACAGCATACTTTCCTTTACTACAATGGTGAGTCGGTAGGAGCATTGCTAGGAGTAACTGGAAGTCTTGATGAAAGCAATTTCAGAGAAGTATAAGGGAAGAACTTCCATCCAGCTATAAGCTATAAGCTATAAGCTATTAATGAACCCACAAAAAGAACCCAATTAGATTTCTCTAGAATAACCTTCGTAGGGTGGGCAAACACGAGCAAGATAAAAAAGCAGTTTGTGGAAAGCTTAATTGCCCACTTTAACAATTATTGATATGTATGTGTCTATTCTTCTACTGATACAGGCTTAAAATCAATTGTTAGACCCACTGCTTGTAATATCGAGGTTAATGTCTCTAATGTGGGATTTCCATCTCCCCTTAGAATTCGATAAAGATGCTGTCTTGATATCTTAGATTCATTGGCGATCGCTTGAGTCGAACCTTTGGCTTCCACTACATTTTGTAACGCCAATAAAAATGCTTCTTTATTTCCATCTAATAATGTTTCATCCAAAGCAGCTTTTAGATAGGTTGCTGCATAATTTGAGTTGCTTAATCTTTCTAGTAAATCTGTTTTATAATCTTTTGTCGGCATTTTTAGTTAACCTCTTTTTGTTCTTCTTGGTATTTTTTCCAGTACCTAAGAGATGTTTTTATATCTTTGCTTTGATTTTTATATCTTTGCTTTGAGTTTTCTTTGTCCCTCCCGCTAACAGTAAAATCATCTTTTTTCCCGATATTCCGTAGTAAACTCGATATCCTCCGCCAAAATGTAATCTAAGTTCATAGATACCATTTCCTAAACTTTTGCTATCACCAAAGTTACCGAGACTTACTCGGTCGAGACGTATATCAATACGAGCTTGTATCTTTGTATCAAATGTCTCAAACCATTCATCAAAAGGACACACACCCTCATCTGTCACATATTTAGATATTTAGAGATTGTCCAAAGTTGACTTTCCACTTTTCATTTCTTTGTTAATTTTGTCATATAGTTTTCTTTACGATGACCAAGGACAATCAGATTTAGCAGAAGCTAACTTTGATCGATGATTAAAATTAAATAGCCTCGAAAAACTCTTAGAGCTAGAAGCTAGAAGCTAAAAGCTATCGACTAGTTCATCAGAACGAAGCTAATTCACATCAAGCGTTAAGTAGGTATGGTGATTTGTTCTTTGCCGCCTAAGCCAAAGGCTTCATGCACTGCTTTCAGTGCCTTGACACCATCTGCTTCAGCAATAACACAACTGATTTTAATTTCCGAAGTAGTAATCATTTGAATATTAATATTCTCCTGAGCCAGGGAAGCAAAAAACTTCGCCGCAACTCCAGGGTGTCCAATCATTCCTGCACCGACAACGCTTAATTTGGCGATCGCCGTATCCCCTGACACTTGACCACAATTAATCTGGCGATCCAGCTCAGTAATCACTTCACAGGCTAGCTCCGCATCAGATTGGGCGACGGTAAAAGCAATATCACGGGTGGGTTGACCATTGATCAGGTGACAGCGTTGAGACTGGATGATGGCATCCACACTAATATTTTTGCGTGCCAGTAAAGTGAAGATCTGTGCAGCCATTCCAGGGGTATCAGGAACATGACGAATGGCAATGCGAGCTTGATCAGTATCGAGGGCAACTCCTCTCACCGGGGGATGATTGGTTTGCGCTTGACGAGCGATGATTTCTTTTTGAGAACTTAGATCCACATCAAAGGCTTGGGAAAGGAGATGGAGGGCGCGATCGCATTCGGCTTCGTCAATGACACAACTTACTTTGACTTCGGAAGTGGAAATCATTTGAATGTTAATGCGAGCATCAGCAAGAGTTTTAAACATTTTGGCAGCAATGCCAGGACGACCAATCATCCCCGCACCAGAAATAGCTACCTTCGCAATGCGCTGATCGATAATGACTTCAGCTTCATCAGTGGCGCTGGGTTGAGTCCGCAGGGCTGGGGCGATCGCTTCGGCTACAGCAGAGGCAGCTTTGAGAACACGATTTACCACAGTAAAGGCAATATCATTGGTATTTCCTTCGTGAATCGATTGAATAATCAAATCCACGTCAATTTTCTGGGTTGATATTTCGCCAAACAAACTGGCTGCTACTCCAGGAAAATCGGGTACTCGTAAGAGGGCAATTTTGGCTTGGTCACGGTCTACTTCTACACCATCTACTGCTTTGGCGATTTCCATTCCCTGGAGAGAACGGGGTTGGGGTAAACGAGAAACGACTCTAGTACCAGGGCGATCGCTCCAGCTAGATAGTACCACCAAGGGCATCCCATAATTACGGGCGATTTCTACCGCTCGGGGATGGAGCACTTTTGCCCCTAGACTAGCCAGTTCTAGCATTTCATCCGCTGTAATCTCAGACATCAATTGCGCTGTGGGAACAAGACGCGGGTCGGTAGTGAGAATTCCCGGAACATCTGTATAAATCTCGCAACGGTCTGCTTTGAGGGAAGCAGCAAGAGCTACGGCAGAAGTATCGGAACCACCGCGACCGAGGGTGGTAAATTCCAAGTCTTCGCTGTTGCTAACTCCTTGAAAACCCGCCACCACCACGACTTCTCCTTTATTAAGGTGTCGTTCAATGCGATCGGTGCAAATTTGTAGAATTCTGGCGCGACTGTGGTCAGCTTCCGTAACAATGCCCACTTGAGCTCCTGTGAGGGAAATAGCAGGTTGTCCTAGCTCCTGTAACGCCATACTGAGGAGGGCGATGGTCACCTGTTCTCCTGTAGATAGGAGCATATCCATCTCGCGACTACAAGGATTACTGGAGATCTCGTTAGCTAGCTGAACCAGAGTGTCGGTAGTTTTTCCCATTGCTGAGACCACCACTACCAAGCTATTTCCTGCTTGCACCCCTTGGCTAATTCTCTGGGCTACCGCTTGAATTCGTTCTACTGAACCAACAGATGTCCCGCCATACTTTTGCACAACTAAAGCCATAATCTTTATTTCAATCCCACCAGAAGCATCGCTTATATTATCAGTTATTCACTACAAGTCGCTAGTCAGATGCATTTACTACAACTTAATCTAAATAATAGACATAGTTGGGGAAGTAATTTCTTGTCCTCCATGCCAAATTTGACCATCAAGAGCCATTTGCTCAATTAAGCTGGCTAAACGCAAGGCATTTAGAGCTTGTTCCCCCCCCACCGAAGGACGTTCACCCCCGCGAATACAGTTAACAAAATGCTCGATTTCCGCATAAATCGGCTCAACATTGCTGGTATATACTTTTTCCGTAATCCCGTCTCGTTGGTAAGGTAGTGACTCGATCGCCAAACTATTGGATTGATGACGATGGATCAAAATTTCGTTGGCTAGAAAATCAGTTTCGATCAGTGAATTTTTACAGTGGGCTGCCAAACTGCGAATTTTGCGGTGAGTAACTTTCGAGGCGGTAAGGGTTGCTACCACACCGTTGGCAAATCCCAGATTGGCGGTAACATAATCTAAGTTGCCAGAATTACTGGAGGTGCTGCCGCTGGCAGTTAGTTTAACCACCGGTGATGCGGCTAATTCTAAGAGCAGATCAATATCGTGGATCATCAAGTCCAAAACTACGGACACGTCGTTCGCGCGATCGCTATAGGGACTTAAACGACGAGCTTCCAAAGCCAGAATATTCTCGGTTTGAATGACTTTACTTAATTCTCTAAAGGCGGGATTGAATCTTTCAATGTGACCCACTTGTAAAATACATCCTGTTTCCGCCGCCAGATTAACTAGAGACTCAGCTTCGGTAAGATCAGCAGCAATGGGCTTTTCGATCAGGATATGCACTCCTGCTTTCAGACAGTTGCCACCGACTTCGTGATGTAGCTTAGTAGGTACAGCAATACAGACTGCATCCACCGCAGATAACATATCCTCATAATTTTCATAAAAGTGAGTTTGATATTGACTGGCAATCTCAATGCCTCTAACTAGATCAATATCTGATACCCCGATTAATTCAATGTCTTTAAGCAAACTGAGAATACGGACGTGGTGTCGTCCCATATTACCTACGCCAATCACACCCATCCTCAGTGGACGAGGTTGATTTCTAGCATTACTTAGCTTTCGATCAAGATTAGTATACACGTTAATAAATAAACTCCTTCACCAATAAGTCGATTAGTATAACCGATATTTTTTCTATCTTTAGAATCACCCAGATACTATCATAGAGATTGTCAATGTAAATCTCCGATAGGACACTAATACTGTGTGGTCGTTGTCGAGCTAACTTAATATTTCCGACTCATGATTTTTGCGGCTCAATCCTATTGGTTAAGTAATGCTCACGTTCCAAGCTGTTTAATCGATGTAGCTCATTCTTATTCCCAGACAAGGGAAGGACTATGTTTGGTTGATCTGCATATTAATCAGGGAACCATCCAGCAAGTGCTGCCTGCCAACTCTACCGAGAAGCATCTGCCCAATCTTGATTTACAGCGGCAGATAGTGCTTCCTGGTCTGATCGATGTGCATACCCATTTGGACAAGGGACATATTTGGGAGCGATCGCCCAACTCTGAAGGTACCTTCTCTCTCGCCTTGAGTCAGGGAAATAGCGATCGCGAAAAGTATTGGCAACCAGAAGATGTTTATCGTCGCATGGAGTTTGGACTCAAATGCAGTTATGCCCATGGCACTCAAGCAATTCGCACCCATATTGACTCCTCTGGTAAACAAGCAGCAATTAGTTTAGAGGTGTTTCAAAGTTTGCAGTCCGCTTGGCAAGATAGAATCACCCTCCAGGCAGTTAGTTTAGTTAGCTTAGATTACTATCAAACTCCTGAAGGAATCGCCTTGGCGGATAAAATTGCCGAAATTGGCGGGGTTTTGGGGGGTGTCGGCTGGGAAAATCCCGATCTGAAAACTCAGCTAGACAATGTATTTACTCTGGCTAAAGAGAGAGACTTGGATTTAGATTTTCATGCCGATGAAAATGGCGATCGCAATTCCCTTTGTCTGCAAAAAATAGCCCAGGCTGCCATCAAACATGACTTTCCTCATCAAATTACCTGTGGACATTGCTGTAGTTTGGCGGTGCAGTCTGCTGATGTCGTCCAACAAACCATTGAACTGGTTAAACA
>JBJOPG010000023.1:0-35234 GCA_046050865.1 Cyanobacteriota bacterium | reverse complement strand
GATTGCCGAGGAATGTAAGTAAGAAATGTAAGTAAGATATAAGCTAAGTAGTCATGCAAAATTAATTACATAGTTAAGATCGGGAAAAGGGAAAAGGGAAAAGGGAAAAGGGAAAGAGCAAGTCAAGTGTGTAATTAATTTTGTTTAGGTACTTAGCTACGAACTAGTTCGATTGAACGAAGCTCACTCGCATTAGACGTTAGATAAAATTGCCAACATTAACCCGAAAAACTTTCTAACAACCTATCTAAATGTGGCTGTTCATGGGTAGCCATCACCGATAAACGCAGACGACTAGTAGGCACCGTAGGGGGGCGAATAGCAGGGGCGAAGATACCTGCCACAGTTTTTGAGCAAGATTTAAAGCTGCTTCAGGACTATCCAGATTAATACAGAGAATTGGTGAAGCGGAGGGCAAGAGTTCGAGTTCTAAATGGGACAACTGCTCTTTGAGATAATTGATATTTTGCCAGAGCTGATTTCTTCGGTGGGGTTCTTGTTGCGCGATCGCAACCCCTTTCAGGGCGGCGGCGGTATCGGCGGGGGATAAAGCAGTGGTGTAGATCCAGGTGGCGGCTCGGTTACGCAAAAAGTCAATTAGTTCAGCACTTCCCGCCACATATCCCCCCAAACTGCCCAAAGCTTTACTGAGAGTGCCGATTTGCACCAGTGGTTGACCTGTACAGTGAAAATGCTCGACGCAACCTGCCCCTGTATTGCCCATTACCCCAGTTCCGTGAGCTTCATCTACCAATAGCATCGATTCAAATTCTTCGGCGATCGCCAACAATTCTGGTAAAGGACATAAATCCCCATCCATACTAAATACGCTATCGGTAGTAATCAAACACCGACGGTATAAACTACGATGATTAATTAACTTGCCTCGTAAATCCGTAAGGTCATTATGGAGATAGTCCATCGCCGTGGCACCACTCAAAATTGCTCCCTTTTTTAGGCTAGAGTGATTATATTGATCCCCTAGAATCAAATCCCTTTGCCCCACTAACGCCGATACCGTACCCAAATTAGCCAAATAACCCGAACTGAAAACTAGAGCATCCTCTGTTTGTTTCCAAGCGGCGATCGCTTTTTCCAAGTCTCGGTGTAATGGTTTATGTCCGCTCAACAACCTCGAACCAGTACTGCCCGTACCATAAGCTTCAGTTGCTGCGATCGCAGCTGCAATTAATCGGCGATCGCCCGCCAATCCTAAATAATCATTACTAGCGAAATTAACTACAGTTTGCCCCGCTAACTCCACCACTGCCCCTGGTTGTCCAGCGATCGCCTTAACAGAACGATGCCACTGGGCGCGATGAATTGTCTCTAGAGATTTATTTAGCCAACTGTAAGGGTTTGACACTTTTTTTAGTTATTAATGTTAGGCACTCATTGGTTTGTGAGGATGGGGAAAAGGTTAAAGGTTAAAGGGGAAAGGAGAAAAGGTTAAAGGGTTCTAAGTAGGTAGGCGAAATAATTTATCAAACCCAAACATTAACTGTTTCCCTACTCATTACTCGTTACTCGTTACTCGTTACTCCCTACTTCCCTACTTCCCTACCTCCCTACTTCCCTACCTCCCTACTTCCCTACTTCCCTACTTCCCTACTTCCCCACCATCAATTCCAGCTTTTGATTGCGTTGATATTCCATAAAATCCAAGAGCCAGTCTTTCAAACATCTAGTAGCCCGACAATCATCCTCGTTATAACTCAGGATTAAATCCAGCAAAGCTCTGTCTTGGGTCTGCAACCATTGATCGTACCAACATACAGATTGATCGCCGCTGCCAGTGGTTTCGCGCCAATAGAAGCCAATCCAGTTCGCCAAGGCTTTTAAGGAATAACTTTCTACAGGAAAAATCACCGCTTCGGTCACCCAAAGATGTAAATCGACTAAACGAGATAGAATTTCTTTTTTTTGTTTTCTGGGGGTGTCATAAAGTTGTGCCAGGCGCTTAATGGTGTCGGCTTCGTATTCAGAGTAGTGAAAGATGGGTGCATCAGGATAGAGAGCAATAAAGTCGAGGAATTCTTGCCAGATTTTGCCTTCATCTTCCAGATTTTCCGCCAGAAAAGCATGAAACTGCTCGGTATTGTTAATCCGATCTACTAGCAGCACCCCTAACAGGTAATCTGTTTGTCTTTCGGGTTCGGCTTCAATATCAAAATATAGCTCGATCGCTTCACTGGGAATTGGTTGGGTATTAACTAAGTCGAAATTTGCCCTGACCACAGGGCGATCGCTTTGAATGGCGTTGATTTGCTGTTTAAGCTGTTGGGCGACATCGTAGCCGAGAGTTTCTTCTAGGTGAACGGGGGCAATATTCACTAGAGATTGAACAGTATTGACTCCTAAGGACTGGAGATATTCATAACGTTTGGGAGTCACCCCAGGGATGAGGGATAGATGTTCGCTAGCCTTGGCAACTTGATGACAATAGCCATACCAATTACAGAGGCTACAGCGTTGACGAGAAATAAATACTTCTGGTTCATGATGCTCCGCCAGCATGGTTAAACACGCCTCTACAGTTTCCTGCATCTTAGTTAGTCCATGGGCTAAGTTGACCTGATAGGAATTATGTTCTTTGAGAATTAAAAGCGATCGCTCAGGGATTTGCTCTTGAATAATTGCCAAAATCTGGGCATGGAAAGCAGCGATTAACTTATACTCTGGTTTGGGTTTACGACCAAGCTTGATGTTGACTGGCATATATGACCAGTTGCCGAAAATCGATGTTCCAGGTTCTTTGATGAGTAGACTTGGTGCAGCGATCAAGGTAATTTGCGAAAGGAAATCTGCTGCCTGATCGGTAATCATTGGCTCAAGCGTGTCTTGAATGGCCGATTGCCACTGAGAGTAATCAACTGCTAAACTTCCTTGGGCAATACAGTCTACTCCTTGATGCATCAACTCGATGGTTTGTTGAGCATTGAGTTGCCAATCTCGACGGGATGCTTGCGGAAAATCCGGCTCTAGCGATCGCCCTTGAATCACATTACGAATATGAGTATGATTTTCTCGTTTTAATTTCAGTAAGAAATCTTTTGCCGGGTCTTGATCTTGAGGATTACCAAATGTTTCGAGAAAAGTACGACGATGGCAGCGTTTGTAATTAAGCAATAGCTGGTCGGAGATTAGCATTGGATAGCAACTGAGCCAGAGAAAAGAATAAAGAATGATGATTCTCTGATGGGTTGCGATATAACAGCACTTCTAATCCCAAGCCGATGTCGCTGAATATTTAATGAAGAATGTCGATATACTAACAATGGTTCGCCACAGAGCAAGATCTTACCTATGACTAATAGTTTAGCTAAAACCGACCTGAAAGAACACCGTCAGCAGTTTCCTGGGTTGATTAATAAGACCTATTTTAATTTTGGTGGTCAAGGAACCATGTCCAGCGCTGCTTTGCAGGCGATTATTGACACTCATCAATATATTCAAGAACAAGGGCCTTTTTGTGGTCAGATTAATGGTTGGCTGAATAATCGAGTGAATCTTCTCCGTCAGGCGATCGCTCTTGAGCTAGAAACTACTCCTGAAACTATTACCATCACGGAAAATGTAACCGCAGGCTGTAATATTCCCCTGTGGGGAATGGATTGGCATCAGGGGGATCATATCGTGATGACGGACTGTGAACATCCAGGCATTATTGCCACCGTTGGCGAAATTAAGCGTCGTTTCGGCGTGGAAGTAAGTATCTGTTCGATCAAAGATACTCTCAACAGTGGCGATCCTGTAGAAGTAATTCGCAGCCACTTAACAGAACGTACTCGCATGGTGGTTTTAAGTCATCTTCTCTGGAATACAGGACAAGTATTACCCCTCAAAGCGATCGCTCAAGTTTGTCATAATTTTCCTGCTAACCACATGATCCGAGTCATGGTAGACGCGGCTCAGTCTGTAGGTTCTCTTGATTTAAACCTACCTAAACTAGAAATCGATTACTATGCCTTTACTGGTCATAAGTGGCTTTGTGGCCCCGCTGGGGTGGGGGGACTATATATCAGTCCATCGGCTTTTAAGGAATTGAATCCTACCTTTATTGGTTGGCGGGGAGTCGAAATGGATGCTCAGGGTAAACCCATCGCCTGGAAACAGGATGGCACAAAATTTGAGGTAGCTACCTCTGCTTACCCTGAATACGAGGGTTTAAGAACAGCGATCGCCATTCATCAAGTATGGGGCAACAAAAGCGATCGCTATCAGCAAATTTGCCAGTTAAGTGCAGATCTCTGGTCAGGTTTACAGAAAATAGATCGAATAAGCTGCCTCAAAGCTACTGCCCCCGAAGCAGGATTAGTTTCTTTCCAAGTATCAGGGGTTAATCATAAACAGTTGGTAGATACCTTGGAAAAACAAGGTTTTCTCCTGCGCACCATTGCCGATCCTGACTGTATTCGTGCCTGTGTACATTACCTAACTTTGCCTGAAGAGATTGATCGTTTATTAGGGGCGATCAAGCAGCAGGTTTAGAGTTCCCCCAAAGGACGGCACGTTGTCATAGCTAGTGCTTCAAGAATCCTTTAGGGCAAGAAGTCTAATCTTTCAAATGAAATACAAATAAGAATGATACAGATAGATAGATAGTCCCCAAGTCCCCAAGTCCCCAAGTCCCTAATTCTTCCATTTGTAGCAAACACTTGTAAATTATTTCATATTAGTCGATATAGCCCATTAAAACTCCAGTTTCATCGGATTCGTTGGAAGCAACAGGACGATTGCCCATGACGATGTAGGTGTCACTGACCTGAAGCGTACTGGCTGCAATGGGACGATTACCAGAGATGACCATCGAACTAGTGAATTCTACTGTACCTTTGGTGACGGGACGATCAGAACCCACGGAGGAATAAGTGTGAACTATTTCCAAGTGGCTAGGTTCGATTGGACGATTTTCTGGGAGTTGCATCATAGCTGGTTTTGCTAGAGCTAGAGACTGTTCTTCTCCCTCTGGTTTGGTAGCGCTCTTCGTGGTAGTCGAGTTGGGTTTGGTAGCAGCCGTAGTAGTCTTGCTAGCGGTTGAACCGGTGGTTGCTTTTGTTTGATTGCTGTTGGACTTGTTATCTTCAGCCATGAGAATTGTCTCCTGAACCTAAATTTGATAAAGAAAGTTATTAGTTATTTATTACTCTTATTTATTTTTAATAACTCCTCTCATTCTTGCATTCTATGGATTTGGCGACAAGAGGATGAGTTATTAAGATAAGTTCTAGCTAGCTTTACTAATCCTGATAGGGAATGCTCTCAGTCCAGTTCTAGGGCTTTAGATCCACCTTCTTTTAGTTGTTGAAGAACGTCGTTGATCTGATCCCACACCAGTCCACTAGTAAAGAGAGTTAACAACAGAGCAACTCCATAACTAGGAATTACCCCAAAACCCAAAACCATTAAGCCACCACCGAGGAATACCCAAACTCCTAAGAAAATGCCCCAGAAGGTAATGGCGATCGCTGGATCTTGAGCAGAGTCGATTTTAAAGGAAGTGTCTTTAGTACTATGCTGGTAGGACTCTTTAAGCTTCTGCTCCAGAAGATTTTGAAACGCTGCACCAGAAGTAATGGCAATGAACACGCCAATGATGGCGACAAAAAATGGTGGTTGAGGAAAATAATACATCTGAAATTTTGACTTGAATTTATTTCTTAAATTTGGGAATAAATGCTTTACCACTCTATCTTGAAGCGGTAGCGGAGGGAATTAGGGCGGCAACCCTTTCGGCAGAAATTTGGCGAAAGGTATTAAAAGCGAAGTCTAAGATTTTCTGAGGCTTGATATCATCTTGAATCAGACTCCAAAGTCTTTGTACCTCGTCAGTATGGAGGCGATCGCCTTCGGTTAAAGCGATCAGTAACTGTTGACGCAAATATTTTCCTTCCTCGGAAAGGAGATACTGTAAGCCCAAACGAGCCGTAGGTAAGATATCAAAGCTGTCGTCAGAACTGGCGATGGTAATCATATTTTCCAATCTTTCCCATTGAAATTTGCCATCTTTGATTAGCACATCTAATAAACGTCTTCTGAGTTGAGGAGATTCTCCGGTGAGCAATCTTTGGGAGACATAGGGATAGGATACTTCCACGATTTTGAAATCAGGGTTCAAACTTAATGCTAATCCTTCTTGGGTGACCAGAGAGCGAATAATTAGGGCAAACTTGGCAGGGAGACGAAAAGGATATTCGTACATCAACTCGGAAAACTCGTCGGTAATCGTCTTGAAGTTAAAGTCGGCAACGCTTTCGCCGACAGCATTACCTAGGACAGTCTCTAATGCCGGAATAATTGGCTGAATATCAGTATCAGGGGTTAAAAAGCCTAAATTGACAAAATCCAGAGCTAATCCTTCATAATCACGGTTGATCAGTTGTACTACCGCACTGGCGATCGTCTCTTTCATCGACTCGGACAGTTGATCCATCATGCCAAAATCAATGTATGCCATCCGCCCATCCAGGGTAGCAAACAGATTACCAGGGTGAGGATCGGCATGAAAAAAGCCATATTCTAATAGCTGACGTAAACCTGAAGTCACCCCAATTCTGACTAAATTATCTGAATCTAAGCCTGCTGCTTCTAACTGGGAGCGGTCAGTGAGTTTGATACCGTCAATCCATTCTAGGGTGAGGACAAAATTATTGCAGTACTGATGATAGATCACGGGAACCTTAACTTCTGGATCTCCCGCAAAGTTGGCGGCAAACTGTTCAGCGTTTTGTGCTTCGTTGAGATAATCAATTTCCTCAAATAACTTTAAGCCAAATTCATCGACGATCAACTCCAGATCATGACCTAAATTGAGGGGTAACCACGGCTCGACCCAACCAGCCAAAAGTCTCATTAAATAGAGATCCAGACTTAGTTGAGGGCGGAGATTGGGACGCTGCACCTTAACTGCAACGGTTTCCCCACTATATAAAACTGCTTTATATACTTGCCCCAAGCTAGCTGCGGCTACAGGTTCTGGAGAAAATTCACGATAGACTTCTGAGATGGAACGCCCCAAACCCGACTCAATGATATTGAAGGCGATGTGATTGGGGAAAGGGGGTAGCTGATCCTGGAGCTTGGTCAGCTCATCTAAATAGTCTTTGCGAACCAGGTCGGGTCTGGTGGATAGTGCCTGTCCTACCTTGATATAGGCAGGCCCTAAAGCCGTAATTATTTTGCGTACCTCTCTAGCTCTTTGAGGCTGATTAGTAAATTCTTGCTGGGTTATTTTGTCCCAATAAAGATGGAGGGCAAAATTGCCAAATAGCCAAACAACAGCGATCGCCCGCCAGATTACCTGCCACGGTCGAAAACGATAGTAAGACGCAATTGCTTCTGCATCGTAACGGAGAGATTGACCAGGCTCAAGGGGCGAATAGTTCATTGTTGCTTGTTGAACGCCGAAGCGTTCAGGTAAATACGTTTCACTCTTAAAATCAACTACTTAAACGTAACTATATATCTCTACCGAATTAGACGGTTTCAGGCTCTTTAGAAGTTTTGGATATTTTTTTACAACTAATGATTATATTAGTATACAAAACTACATTTTGCTTAATCTGAAATAATTAAGAGTCTGAAGTTAGGTGAGAATTGCCCTAAACAGCGATCGCCACCGTCAACATTTCTTCAGGAGTTAGGTGAGAATGAACAATCTGACCATCTTTAAACCAGATAACTCGGTCGGTTAATTTCGCCACCTCTGGTTCATGGGTAACCATTACCACTGTGATGCCGCTATCATGCAGCTCGCCAAAAATAGCTAGGACTTCTTTGGTGGTGTGGGAATCCAAAGCCCCCGTCGGCTCATCCGCCAAGAGTAACAAGGGTTCATTGACAATGGCTCTGGCGATCGCCACTCGTTGCTGTTGTCCCCCAGAAAGTTGATTAGGACGATTATTGATCCTGTTGGCTAAACCGACTCTGGTTAAAGCTTCTGTGGCGCGATCGCGTCTTTCTTGGCTGGGGACTCCCCCATAGACCATGGGTAACATTACATTTTCCAAGGCACTAATTTGGGGTAACAAATGAAACTGTTGAAACACAAAGCCAATTTTGTGATTGCGAATTTCCGCTAGTTGTTCATCGGCTAATTCCGCCACACTGAGATTATCGAGATAATATTTGCCGGCGGTGGGTCGATCTAAACAGCCAATGATATTCATGGCAGTAGATTTACCCGAACCTGATGCCCCCATAATTGAACAATATTCCCCTTGATGGATAATCAAATCTACTTGATCTAAAGCATGAACCGCAGTGTTGCCGCTACCATATACCTTTTCCACTGCTTCTAGTCGAATGATTGTCGGCTTAGATTCCATAGCTGTTGGAGATAAATTCATAAGTATGTTGGTGTTTCTGTGATTGAGCAGTAAAGCTTAATTCCTATTGTGACAATTTTTTAATCATTATTTTTTAATCATTGTTTTAGATGGGGATAGGTAGAATAACTTAAATCAAGCTAAAGAAAGCTCAATTTGAGACACAATAATCAATAATTGCTCCATAACTAATTAAGAACAATCAATACAATCAATAATTAATCCAGAATTAATCATGAGCACTCTACATATTGTTCCCCACATTGAAAACGAACAGCTCACCCATATGGAGTTGAAGATCGACTTGGAATCTAATGCTTTTGCCTTGTTAGTTACAGAATCAGAGAAACCTGGCACGGTTTTAGTAGAAGCGGGCAATAGTTTTATTCAAGAAGAGTTTTTATCAGAACATTCTCGCCATGCGATCGGTAAAACAGTGGACGACAAAGTAATCTTCGATGCGGATTATTACTTGAATACGATTATTCCCGACTGTGCAACCTACTTAGGCTGTGAGCAAATCAAACTACCCTAGTAAACTTCTGGCAAATTTCGCTCGCAAAAACCTGTTGGTCAACGAGCTAATAGATGCTATAGTTATTATGCTGCGCGGAAGTGTTCCACAGCAAAAAGGGCGAGTGGCGGAATCGGTAGACGCACCACACTCAAAATGTGGCGAGAAATCGTGAGAGTTCGAGTCTCTCTTCGCCCACTAAAAATAACACTTCCAACTGTTTAATAGTGACCTGGTTAGCAGTGCCAGGTTTTTTTATGGTTTGATAATTGCCGAACAACTGCAATTGCATAAGCTGGATCGACCAAAGTACTTTGTTGCCCTACCACTTCACGAACTTTTTCCATACCCGCCTAATGCTGCGCCAATTGAGGTGCTTACGGTATCGATCAATTGCTTGTTTGCCGACGACCAATGCTCCTAGCCAAAATATTACCTCTGCCATAACTATCAAGACGGCAGTGGCAAACAAACGTTGACTGTTGGCTAAAGGTAACCAAGGCAGGGTGAAAACTAATAACCAAGGTACAAAAGAGATAATTACTAAGCCCCAACCCCAGTTTTTTTTATTCATATTTTTTATTCATGCAAGTTCATCGCATGCTCTTTCAACACCTCCAGAGGGAGGAAATTAAGCATCGATTCATGGGTGGCTTCCAAGTTAATTGGTGGGGCAAAACCTGCATCCAAGGCTTCTTTCCAACGCAAGGCACATAAACACCAGCAGTCTCCTGGCTTTAAACCAGGGAAATTATACATTGGCATCGGGGTACTTAGGTCATTTCCTTGTTCTTTGCTGAAGGTTAAAAACTTAGCGGTAACTTCTGTACAAATAATATGGGCTCCTTGATCTTCCAGCCCAGTATCGCATTTTCCATTCCGATAAAATCCTGTCATGGGGTCAGTACAGCAGGTCTTTAAGGCTCCACCTAAAACATTCTTGGCATTCATAGCTAAATTCTTTTGAGGTAATTCGAGAACGAGTAATTATTTAGAGTATCAAGTAAATTTTAGCGAAAGAGACTGATAAAAAGACTTTAAAAAGACTTATAGTCATTGACTATCAAAGAATTATCAGTTTTTACTGATGGATTTAGAATCCCCAGCTTTGGCAATAATATCTTGTAATACGGAGGAGATATTGGTACTCAATTTCCCTGCCCGGAGAAATTCAGCGTAGGTATCAGCTTCAATATCCAATAGCTGTTCATTTAGCTGCTCCATGGTAAGCGATCGCAACTTATCATATTTTTGCTGCATAGTGTCAATTTTGTTGGCAATGGTTTTCAGTTCCCCCTTAACTAATTCCTGTTGATAGCGATAATATTCAGGGTCGATTTCTAAAGCCAATTCATTGTTATCTAAATAGGTTAAAACACGAGTCAGGGCTACTTTTCGCGCTAATAACTCTGAGTATTCCTGACGGAGGGGTTGATCTCCTACTAAATTGAGGGCTTTCAACAACCATTTCATGCTCAAACCTTGAACTAAAAGGCTAAACAGCACTACGCCAAACACCGTGTCAATAATTTCTTGGCGGCTGGACAATATTTCTGGCACACTCAAAGCCAGGGCAATGGAGACAGAACCCCTTAAACCACCCCACCAGAGAATAGTTTGTTCTCTCAAGTTAGTTTTGGTCTGACTAAACAAATTACTCAGATTAGCTAAACCAAAGATCATCAAGACTCTGGTTAATGAGACAAAAGCGATCGCTGCGACAATTAGACCGAAATTGCTTTTGAGACTACTAAAGTTCACCTGGTCGCCAATCAACAAGAAGACAATAGAATTGACAAAAAATGCTAGAAAATCCCAAAATTCTGAAACTAACAGTCTAGTACGAGGATTCATACCAATTCGTGAGCCAAAATTACCTAAAATCATACCTACGGTAACCACCCCAATTACCCCTGACCCTCCTAATTCTTCGGTGATTAAATAGGTGCCATAAGCTGACACCAAGGTTAAAGATTGTTCCACTAAAGGTAAATCAAATCTTTGAGTTAGATAGGAAATCCCAAAGCCAATAAAACTACCAACGCTAAAACCAATACCCACGAAGGTGATAAAGCGAATGATAATGGTGGAAAGGTCAAATTCACCAGCCTCCATACCCATCGGCGTGTTAACCAACAGCAAAAACGAAACTACCGCCACCCCATCATTAAATAGACTCTCTCCTTCCATGAGAATAGTTAACCGTTTACTGGCTCCCAATTCCCGCAGTAATGCCACAACAGATACAGGGTCAGTGGAAGACAAACTAGCTCCTACCAACAAAGCTGTGGCTAACGACATCTCTGTAAAATAGCTAAGGGGAAATGCCACCCCCACTACTGAAATCACTACCCCCACCACCGCAAATAAACTCACAGGAATCAAACTTTCCTTAAGACTGCGCCAACGGATATTCCAGGCGGCTTCAAATAGTAGCGGAGGCAGAAAAATTTCGAGAATTAGTTCAGGAGAAAGACTGACCAGTCGAATATCCACAAAGGCTAAACCAAGTCCAGCGATTACTAGTAACAAGGTATAGGGAATTTGACGGAACCAGCTAAAAATACGAGAAATCGTCGCCACACTTAAAGATACAGACAAGACGATTAAAAATTGTTCTAGATTTTCTTTAATAGAAACCTCCGTTACGCTGGGTTCTATTGAAAAAAAGATTGTTTCCATAAAAGATTGTTTGATTGCAAAAATATGATTTTAGGCAGATTACTTTAATGATCAGTTAGTCATTACTTAATCATGACCTAGATTTGGAGGATATTTACAGCAACTGAGTAGATTGGCATTGGTCTTTTGATACAAAATTACTTCATGAATAGTTCAAGAGTTGATGGGTAATCATTTTTTTTCCGTTGATCTATTAAAATAATCTGGAATATGAGTTGGCAACTTGCTTGAGCAAGAATATATAGAGAGTTAAGGTTATCCAGGTATATTGAATGATTAATATTTTATTAGTAGACGATCAGGCTCTTCTGTGCGAAGTGCTGAAAACTTGGCTGGATGTAGAACAGGACATCAATGTTTTAGGAGTTGCCCATGATGGTCAAGAAGCGATCGCCAAGGTAGAAGAGTTCCAGCCTGATATCGTGCTGATGGATATTGATATGCCTCAGATGGATGGTTTACAGGCAACTAAAATTATTTCCCAACGGTTTCCCAAAGTAAGAGTAATTTTTCTGAGTGGTCATGATGATGATGTTTATTTAGGCAAATCATTGCGGGCTGGTGCCAAAGGCTATCTACTAAAAAATACGACTGCGGAAGAACTGGTGAAGAAAATCCGTTCTGTCCATAACAACATTAATTTATTGGAGTCGGTGCAAAACCATGATTCATTAATCCCCCTGCAAATTCAAGTTGAAGAATTAATTGCTACTTACCGCCTAAAGTTAGAAGATCTCGTCACAAAATATGATCCTCATTACTCAGAGGGTAATTTATCGCAAATTGAGGAGAAATTTGGGGCACGTTTGGCTGAATTGGAGAGCAAAATTGAGCAGACTTCAGGAGACAAACTTCATCAACTGGAACATAAAAATCAATCCAGTTGGAAATCAATTCGTCAAGAATTAATCAACGTTAATAGCCAATTTAATCAAGCAAATCGTACCTTAAATGGTCAGTTTAATCAGCAAATTGAAAATTTGCGACAGGATCTTGATCATAAAGTATCGGCAGCGCTAGAAGATTGGTCTCGCCAACGAGCAGCACTCCAGGAATGGGCGGTACAGCGGGATGAAATGCGTCCCGACTTAGATGACTATGAGTCGAAAAATCGTCAAGAACTAATGTCTGTAGTGAATCCCATGCGGGCTTCCTTAGGAGATGTAGACCAACAATTAAGAAAGATGCGGGGACGGGTAAGAACCAATGGATTATTAACTCTATTGGCGATCGCTGTTTCTGGATATGTTCTGCTATCTCAGGTTAAGTCGGGAGACTCGTTTTTAATACCGAGTCAAAATACTCCCAGTAAAAACACGCCCGATGTGAATTGATTTTGTCAGCTGCAAGCTCCATTCGAGCAACAAGCCGTAATTCACATGAGACGTTTAGTGTTCTAATGTTCAGTTATTTATCCTTTGGCTATTGTTTAGCTCTGGTTAGCTTCTTCGTTACTTTTCCAGGGACTCTAGTTTAGGTGCAGTTAAAGACACCATTGAGAAGCCGTTAGCAGGAGGCATCTGTTGTGCCAAGCTCGGGACAGAAGCCCGCAAGCGAGCGGTTAGTTGACTGATGCTGGCATCATAGATTTGGGTAACTAGTTTAGGGTATAAACCAATCCCAATAATCGGAATCAGCAAACAAGCGATGATAAACACTTCTCTGGGTTCAGCATCCACTAAGTTGGTATGGTCGACTAACTCTTTATTCTCAGGCCCATAAAGCATCTCTCGGAGCATAGAAAGGAGATAAATCGGCGTTAAGATGACTCCAATCGCCGCAAGGAAAATGATACACACTTTAAAAGTAGAGTTATAGGCATCACTGGTAGCAAAGCCCACAAAGACCATTAGCTCGGCAACAAAACCACTCATACCCGGCAGAGCCAAAGAAGCAAAGGAACAGGTTGTCCACATGGCAAAGATTTTTTTCATCTTCAGACCCACACCACCCATTTCATCTAGCATTAAAGTATGGCTGCGGTCATAGGTAGCCCCCACCATGAAAAAGAGACTCGCCCCAATTAGACCATGGGAGATCATTTGCAACATTGCCCCACTCGTCCCCAGATCAGTGAAGGAAGCAATGCCAATTAACACAAATCCCATATGGGAAATAGACGAATAGGCAATTTTGCGCTTGAGGTTACGCTGAGCAAAGGAAGTTAAGGCGGCATAAACAATATTAACCACCCCCAAAATTACTAGGGCAGGAGCAAAAAAGGCATGAGCATCGGGCAGCATTCCCGCATTCATCCGCAACAGAGCATAACCGCCCATTTTTAGCAAAATACCCGCTAAAAGCATGTGGGCAGGAGCTGTGGCTTCTCCGTGGGCATCTGGTAGCCACGTATGGAGAGGAAAGATAGGCAGTTTAACCCCATAGGCTATGAGGAAGCCAGCATAGAGAAATAATTGCAAATTAAAGGCATAATCCTTAGCGGCGATCGCCCTCATATCAAAGGTCACGACATCGCCATAGAATGCCATGGTCAGGGCACCAATCAAGATGAACAGCGAACCCCCTGCGGTGTAGAGGATAAACTTGGTTGCCGCATACAGACGTTTCTTCCCACCCCAGATGGATAGGATGAGGTAGACAGGAACTAGCTCTAGTTCCCAGACCAGGAAAAATAGCAGCATATCCTGAACGGCAAAGACAGCAATTTGTCCGCCATACATTGCCAACATCAGAAAGTAAAATAGCTTGGGTTTATAAGTAACGGGCCAAGCCGCCATCATTGCCAGGGTGGTAATAAAACCCGTGAGCAAGATTAAAGGCATGGAAAGACCATCTGCCCCAACCGACCAGTTGAGGTCTAATTGCGGTATCCAACCATAGCTTTCTACTAGCTGGAGGTCGGGATTACTAAAGTCATAGTCTTGATAGAAACCATAAACGAGGATGGCAAAATCAATTAAGCCAATAACCAAAGCATACCAACGAACGGTTTTACCTTCCTTGTCAGGGATAATCGGCAAAAATAGAGAGGCAACGATGGGAAATAAAATACAGACAGTTAACCAAGGAAAGTGGGTCATAGAGAAAAAAGCGAAATTTTAGTGCGAAATTTTAGTGAAAATTCTACTAGGTCGTTTTACTTATAAACTTCCTTTCTTGTTTATATGTTCCAAGGTATTCCAGCTTACCCTGGCATTCTTAACAAATTGTTTATAGGTTGAGAGATTTTTGACCGGGGATCATCTGGGAACTCTACAATACTTAACCTATTATGTTGGGATCATTTCGGGCATTTATTGCCCCATTTTCCTAATTATTCAACCTAATCCCAAATATTCACCGCGAATTAGCCTAATTTGTGCCAGGGTGAAAACAATGGGAATCACTCGACCGTAATTAGTAGAGATCGCTTTCCAACCTAAATCGGCAACAAAATAACCCCACATGACTGGGCCTAAAATACTAAATATGCCCCTGGCTGCCCCATAACGAGCTGCATTGGTCACCATGCCTTTTTTCGCAGCTTGGAGAGCCAACTGATTACCCAATCCTGCTACTGCCGTTGTCCCACCCTTGAGTAAAGCGGTCTTCGCAGCTTGATAAGTGGCAAAATGGAGCGCAAATTGTCGGGCAAGGTGCTTGAGGAGCCAGGATTTAAGCACGGTACTCATCGTCACCAGTCCTGTTCCCTGAAGCATAATTTTTAGGGGACTGTGTTGTAGGTGGATTGGTAAAGGTTCGGGAGGATGAGCGATGGCTAAAGATTTACCTACCTGGGCTTGCAGGCTTTTCTGTTCTTGGGTCGGTAATTTATCCCAAGCTTTACTCACCAGATTAAGGAAAATTTCGGCTTCAATATCCGTCGTTTTCATGTGATTACTATAGGGAATTTTAAGATAGTGACAGACTTTAATCAGGATCTCGCGATAGGATACTTCCTGAGTGCGCCCTCGTAACACCGTCATCCCGTCTGCTGCCAAATAGCGAAATCTCTGGTCTAGAGAATCAAGCCAGAGGTCTAAATCCTGACTCTGGATCTGGACTGGCTCAGGAGTCTGCCAATAGTCTAGGGGATTAAAACGGCGGTTAAATAAGATCTGAGTGATCTGTTGCAATTCTTCTTCTGTGGCTAATGCTAATCCTGCCCTGAGTTCGTCCAATGCCGTCTCCTCCACAACACCGTCTGCTTGATTTAGAATACCCTTGATGATTCTGATTATTCCATCTTGAATTATAACGAAGAGTTTTTGAGGTGATTAAATTCAGTTTAAGTTTAAGTTTAAAAGTTTAAAGCCAAAGCAATGCCAATAGCGATCGCACCTACCCACAAACCTCCCTGGGCTAAATTACCTATTTTGCTCGGTAGCTGTCCTCCAAAGTAAACTAGCAATACAACTTCTCCCAAGGCGATCGCCGCGGAGATGGTCACTGCTTGTTCAATGCCCCAAATTAAACCACTCAACCCCACCAATAACACGGGAATAGTCACCCCCAAAGCGATGCCCTGAAACTTTGCCTGGGGATCTGAGTTAACGATGGTGGCAGCACCTAATTGAGTAATACTAATGGCAATAGTGGCGACAACAGCAATCAGCATCATCGGGATGCTCACTGCTATCCGACTAGCGGCAAAGTCAATGCCCCAGGTGGCGATCGCCGTAACCGCAGCAATGGCGATCGTCGTGATAATTTGTGGCTTAATATAGAATTTGTCTGGGGAGAGGGTAACCATTGTCGAGGCTTTAGATTCCGATGCTGCTAAAAGAGATAAATCTGATATATCTACTTCTAGCAAAGCGTTTTTGGCAGCTTGAGCATCAGGGAAACGCTGACTAACTTTAGCATTGGTCATTTTTTTGAGCCAATTTAATAACTGACGCTCATGGCGATCTAGCTCAGGCAAGAGTTGCTTTAAGTTAAGCTGATAAGGGTTGTCCGCCATCGCAAAAGTCCGCACCTCGCTAATCTCTTTATGAGCCAAGAGACAGACTAAACTAACCCCCAAACCATAAATATCAGATGCCATGGTGGGTTGAATAATTTGTTCTGGGGCAATAAATCCTGGTGTTCCCTGAAAAATACTACTAGCAGAAACTTCTTTGCTACCTAAACTGGAAAAGCCAAAATCGATTAAGTAGACGTTTAAATGCTCATCCAGCAAAATGTTGCCGGTCGAAAGATCTCGATGGAGTATGGGGGGACTTTGCTGCTGTAAATAGATTAAGATATCCAGCAGCTTAGCAGCGACCTGTTTAACTTCAACTACTGTTAAGGGTCTAAAAACATTACAGGGATTTGCCTCAATATATTCTTGAATCAAACAAAAACCATCATCAGTTTCGATACTGTTCAAATATTGAGGAATATTAGGGTGTTTTAACTTTTGTAAAACTTCTAGTTCTTGACCATAAATTTTGTATCCTGACCAAGTGGAATTAGCTTGAGCGAAGCAAAATTGCTTGATCACAACTGGTTTTTGAGTCTTAACATCCTTGGCTTTCCAGGTAATTCTTCCTCCCTGCCGATTGCGACCCAATTCTGCTTCGATATGATAACCATAGTTCGCTAAATCGGGATAACCACTCATTTTAAACTTTTATTATTAATGTTTGTTTGAGTTTTAGATTGAAGACAGTTATAGGGTGTATTGAAGACATAATCAACCCCGGTGTAAAATAGATTTCATCTATTATAAACTAGTATTTTTGCCTAAAAGTCAATCGGTAAAATATAGTCTTTTAATTATCAAAGTTAAATTCATCATTTTTCCCAGAAAACCTGTAGATATTAAATATTTACAATACCTGATTTATTGCAACCAATTATCTCCAATAAAATATTTTTATTAAAAAACTCATCTAGATATTGCAACTCAATTGTTCAATGTGATAAGAGATACGGAATGTTCAAAAACAATGAAGTAGAAGTATCTAAAACTAGCATTTTCATATCATGCCTTATTTAAAAAGCCAAGATATTGCCAAAATATTAATTATTCAACAGCACAAATATTATTAATAAATTAGTCAGTAATAAAGATTAACTTTTTCAATATTAAAAATCTATAATAATGCCAACTAAAACTATCTTATTAGTAGAGGATAATCCTGACGATCGTGAGTTAATGAAACTAGCCTTTGCTCAAGGAGAAGTTCCCCATAATTTAATTGTGGTAGCCGATGGAATCGAAGCTTTAAACTATCTCGAAAGATCAGTAGGTAATCAGAGAGAAATAGCCCCCTCTAGAGATCCCACCCCAGGGTTCCTGCCCTCTTTAATCGTGCTCGATTTAAACCTCCCCCGCCTTAATGGCATCGAAGTGCTCAAACGTATTCGTGCAGATTCTCGCATCAGAATCATTCCTGTCGTCATAATAAGCTCCTCAAATGAGCCACAAGACCTCATTGACAGTTATATTAATGGTTGCAACAGTTATATTAGAAAGCCAATTCACTTTACGCAACTCCAATCTTTTGTGAGAGAGATAAGTACGTATTGGTTGACTGTCAATCAGCTTCCCACTGTTTTTGGAGTCCTAAATGAATAAACTTCTGCGAGTCTTAATTATTGAAGATTCAGAAGATGATGCCGAATTATTAGCTATTGCCCTCAAGGGAGGAGGTTACCAGGTAATTCATCAGCGAGTTGATACGAGGTTAGATATGGAGACTGCCTTAGCCAGCTCTCAACCTTGGGATATTGTCTTAGCAGACTATTCGATGCCTCAGTTTAGTGCGATCGCCGCCCTAGAAGTTTTAAAAGCATGGCAACTAGATTTACCCTTCGTAATTGTTTCGGGAAAAATCGGTGAAGACACTGCCGTAGCAGCAATGAAGGCGGGAGCTCATGATTACTTGGTTAAGGGACAACTATCGAGATTACTCCCAGCGGTGGAGAGGGAACTAAGGGAAGCTATGTTGCGGGAAGAATATCGAGCCGCTCAGAAGCGGCTGAGATACCTGGCTTATTATGATAAGTTAACGGATTTGCCCAACCGGATTTCATTTTTAGACCATCTCAAGAGCGAAATCGCCCAAGATCAAGAGCTACAACTTTATGCAGAGCGCCATGGAGTTAGTGAATCAGCTCAAAACCTTTTTGCTGTTCTGCTCCTAAGCATTGATCGCTTTCACAGTATCAAACGTAGTCTTGGCTATGAAATTAGTGACAAACTGTTAATGGCGATCGCCCGCCGTTTAGAAGAATGTCTGGTTGATCTGGAGATGAATTTAGTTGCCAGAACCAGTGAAGCTGAATTTGCTCTGTTGATTACGGGACTCAAAGATACCCATGACGTAGTTAATCGAGCTGAGAGTTTATATCGCGAACTAATCAAGCCTTTTGAAATCAATGATACGACAGTATGTTCAACGGTGAGTATTGGAATTTCCTTAAACCAAGACCATCATCGCGAACCCGAAAAAATGTTGCGGGCGGCAGATACTGCCATGCAATACGCCAAAGTCAACTTTGCCAAAACTTCAGTCTTGTTCGATGCCAAAATGCAGAGCAAGGCAGCAGAAAAACTCCGACTAGAAAACGATCTCCAACGGGCGATCGAAAACCATCAGCTATATCTCAACTATCAGCCCATCGTCTCCCTAGATACAGGAAAAATTAATTGCGTAGAAGCTCTCGTGCGCTGGAAACACGATTCTTTAGGCATCATTCCTCCAGATAAATTTATTCCCATTTGCGAAGAAACGGGACAGATTATTGCCCTTGGTCAATGGGTACTATCAGAAGCTTGCTGCCAACTAGTAGCTTGGCAACAGGATTTGGAAGAGGATTTCTCCTTAACCATGAGTATTAATCTGTCTCGCATTCAAATTTATCACCCCGAATTAATTCCTCAGATTGATAATCTTCTGGAGTCTCTAAATCTAACGGGAAAAGACCTAAAGTTAGAGATTACAGAAAGTACCCTCATGGAAAATACCTCCGCTGTCACTAAAGTTCTCGAACAATTAAAAGAACGAGACATTAAACTATGTCTCGATGACTTTGGGACGGGTTATTCCTCCCTCAGCTATCTGCGTTATCTGCCTGTAGATACGGTGAAAATAGACCGCTCTTTTATTGGCCCTGAGATCAACAACACCAATTACGATATCACCAAAGCAATTATCAATCTAGCTCACAGTTTGGGTTTAGACGTAATTGCCGAAGGAATTGAAACCGAAGCACAATTAAAAATCTTAAAAGGTTTAGGTTGCGAATATGGACAAGGATACCTCTTTGCCCCTGCTCTCAATAGTGCCGATGTGATGAATACTGTCCAGAAATGTTGAACAAAATTTGTAATATTGAATTTACAGTAGTGAATGTCTTTAGTATGAGGAGAAAAGCTAATGAAAAAACTGCGGAAAGCTTTGCGCTATCTTGGTTTAAGCTTGTTGTTTGGTCTAACAGTTATTTTGTTACAACGAATCAACTTTTTGTTCAGCACTCCCAAAGTAGCCCTCAAACATTTACCAGCCAATCTTATTTCTCATGAGTCAGCAAGGGGTAAAAAACTTTTGGCTGAAAGTAATTTTCGCGCTGATTATTCTAGCTTACAAGAAAATTTTGTCTCTCAGTCAAGAAGAGCTTTTTGTGGAGTAGCAAGTTCAGTGGTTGCCATAAATTCTTTACATAATTCTCAACCTCCCGTTACTGAAACCACTATCTTCAATCGTGAAGCTCGTAAAGTTACTAACCCTCTCAAAGTTACTTTTGGCGGCATGACGCTAGCTCAACTCAATGGTATTCTGCAAGCTAATCAACTGAAGACAAAGCTGATTTATGCTACCGATATCGACATAGCGCAATTTCGCTCTCTCGCTCAAAAAAACTTAAAGAATCCTCATGATTTAGTTTTAGTCAATTATCGACGCCCTGCTTTAAAACAAACTGGAGGGGGTCACATTTCACCAATTGCAGCATATCATCAGCCAAGCGATCGCTTTTTAATCTTAGATGTTGCTGCTTATAGATATCCCCCAGTCTGGGTTCGTACCGAAGAATTATGGCAGGGAATTAATTCTTTTGATCAGACCTCAAACCGTAGTCGTGGATTGATCGCTATTCAAGGCTGAATGGTCGCTAATTTTTGCCTGTCAACCGTCTTTAATTTCTATCTCAACTGACTCACTGAAACCCCAGTGCTTCATAATTGTTCTAGGAATTCTAATTTCTTGAGAATTACCTATTTTTGATAATGTCAATATAAAAAATAAGTTATTTGATGTCTGATTCACAAGCGATTAACCAAGCCGTTGCCAATTTATATAACACCTATCCTTTTCCTCCCGATCCCCTTTCTGATCTAGAGCCGCCTGGTTATAACTGGCGTTGGAGTTGGACGGCAGCCTATAGTTTTTGTACGGGAATGAAGCCCGAGACCCAAGATATCCGGATTCTTGATGCAGGTTGTGGTACGGGTTCAGGTACAGATTATCTGATTCACCTGAATCCAGAAGCAGCAGTGACGGCGATCGATCTGAGTGACAAGGCGTTAGAGGTGGCAGAAGAGCGATGTAATCGTTCAGGAGTGATTGCTAAACACACCAAGCCTGTGCAATTTTTCAACCTGAAACTAGAAGAAGCAACCCAGCTGGAAGGGGAGTTTGATTTTATTAACTGTGTGGGGGTATTGCATCATTTACCCGAACCAGACAAGGGAATTCAAGCGTTAGCCGAAAAGTTAAAACCAGGCGGTATTTTACATATTTTTGTATATGCCGAATTGGGGCGCGGGGAAATTGCACTGATGCAAAAAGCGATCGCCCTTCTCCAAGGAGATCAACAGGGAGACTACCGTGATGGGGTAAAAGTTGGCAGGGAAATTTTTGCTAATCTACCTGAAGATAATCGAATTGTGCAACAAGATAAAAAGCTTTGGTCGCTGGAAAATCATCGAGATGAATCTTTTGCGGATATGTATGTGCATCCCCAGGAAATCGATTACAACGTGGAAACCCTATTTGATTTAATTGAGGCTTCGGGATTAGATTTTGTCGGCTTTTCTAATCCTAAATATTGGCAATTGGAGCGGCTATTAGGGAAATCACCAGACTTAATGGCTAGAGCGGGAGGTTTGGGCGATCGCGCTTTATATCGTTTAATCGAATTATTAGACCCTAGTTTGACCCACTATGAGTTTTTCCTCAGCAAACCCCCTTTAAAGCAGGAAGACTGGTCAGATGATACGGTATTAAATCAAGCCATACCTGAATGCAATCCCTGTATGCAGGGATTTCCTAGCCAAAGTTTTCTCGACTTTGAATATCAAATGGTGTATTTAACAGAGGCAGAGTATCAGTTTATGTTGGCTTGTCACCAGAATACGGAGCAACAAGTCAGGGTTGGTGATATTTTGACGAAGTGTGACTTGGATTTAGAGGACGTGCGATCGCTTTTTAGCAGACAGTTAATTATTTTGAGCAGCAATTAAATTTGGCGATGATCTGCGAAAACATCTACACAAGGTTAGTGATCGTCTAGAAAATCTCAAATGGACTCTATACGATAAGATTGATCGACCAAGGATTGATAATTATTTAATCAACTACCACCTAGTCGAATCCTTTTGAAAGTGAATTGGTTAAAACGACTTGGAACAGCCTCTCTAAAGATATTCCTGATGCTGTTGCCATCATAGAGATCACACTTTTCTCAGCAAAGGAGCAGTATAGTCCTGCTTCTAAGAACCAGGGCTGCCCGCTGGAGTCAATGCGAAAATCAAACAAACTGTAATGTCGGCAGCCCAGAGCGATATGACATTTTTTAGCGACCTGCCAAACTCTCTCTGTCAGAGGATCGCTAGGATCGAGTATCCATGATTTGGTGCCATCCTTGGCAACCATCTTTAAGTCACCGTCTATATTTTGGCTTAGTTTGTCTCCATGACTGCGAATGGGACGGCGATCGCTGTCCATCTGGTACTCTTCCAGAGGCAAACAAATAAGCTGTCCGTCTTGAACAACGATACCGCATCTCACTTCTCGCCCTAATTCAATAAATGTCTCGACTAGTACTTGATCGCTATAAGCAAAGGCAGTCTTTAGAGCACCCTCGTAGTTAGCAAGATTTTTGACCAACACAACTCCGAGAGAATTATCTCCATCCACAGGTTTGATCACGGCTGGCGGGTCAATTGAGGGAAGGTCACCGAGGCGCAACAGTTCTCCTTGAGGTACATTAACCCCTGCTGTTGCTACGATGGCTTTGGCTTTGGCTTTATTAGCTGTTAGTGCCATCGTATCAGACGTATTGCCCAAGTAGGGAATTTTAAGCAGATCAAATAAGGCGCGGTAGTAAGTCATGCCTGGGATGCAGAACATCTGTGGCACCATTACATCAATTTTGAGCGTGGTCAATGTCTGCACCGCTGCCGCAAACGATTGAGGGCTGGCAGAGGCGATCGCTTCTCGACTCAGATCAGAGGGAAACCGCCACAGGCGATCGGGCGTAATGTAGGCAATGTGAAACTCATAGAGCGCTGGATTAGCCGTGGACTCCAAACAATCTTGGGCATAGAGGCGAGATAAATCACAGTAAAACTCGCTGACCGCAGACCCAACCAAATGTAAAACACGCAGCGTCATATATTAATCTCCTGCCAGTTCGACTAGCTTGCCGATATTAAAATCTATCCTAAGCCAGCTCTTGAGCTGAAATAAATTTCCTAATAATAGCCAGGGAATCTGGGCGTGATGAACCATCAAAAATGGTAGTGGATCAGACCAACTAAAAATAGCATCTTTGCCGCTAGCAATAATTTTTAACCGCTGCCTGATATTCCTCGGTTGTGTCACTAATCGCCAAATTTCATGGTAAATCCAATAAGTTGGGCGACTAGATTTCAAGGGCTGAATGGCGGGAAAATCTCTTTCTAAATAAGCCCTGGCGACATCGTCATGGTTGTAGAACATGGTAATGGCAGAATGGGTACGCGGGTTACACTCAATTGCATAGATACATCCATCATCTGCCTCGATGAAATCAAAGGAAACCTGTCCTGTCAGGTTTAGTCCTCTTACAAACTCTCTAACCCAGGATTCAATCTCTGGCTTATCTACCATTTCATAGTTAATCTGGAAGGCTGACGACTGACAACAACAGTGTAGTTGCAATTCTCCATCCCTCACCGTGCTGTGGGTACAGTATTCTTGTCCTGGAATAAATGCTTGCATAATCCAAGGAGTCTGCTCGTTGATCGGCAACTCCTCAAGGAAGTCGGCTGTTTCGGTAGATGTCGCACAGGGTAGCTGAGTTAAGTTTAAGCGCCGCACTGAGTCATAGGGAATGCTTTTGAGAATATATTTCTGTGGTCGTTGAGAAAAATCGAAATCTAGTATTTGTTGCGGTTGAGTAATACAATGGGAATCAGGTGCCGAAAGACCTAGTGATGTAGCAATCATCGAAAACTGATATTTATCATCTAGTTTTTGAACCATTTCTGGGTCAAAATGCATCACTTCGCAATGCTTTGAGAGAACTTCTTTGGCTTGAGCATCGTAATAACTGGCAACTGGACTACAGACCGGGATGTAAACATCGACTTCCTCGTTCTGAACAATCTTCAACAGTGCACTAGTGTAATCCAGAGCTTGAGGCTTAGGAACTGTATAAAAACGATCCACTGCCCAAGAAAATCGATGCCCAGTAAGCCAATACTTGTGTGATTCGATCAAAATTACCCGATGTCCTGCATTATGAAACGACCGCGCTAGCTGTAGCGCTTTAGTCATTTTACCGCCACTGATTAAGATTGTTTTTGGGCTAGCTGCGACTATTGTGGGAGGTCTAACTACAATCGCCCTCAGCAGAGCGATCGCAGTTAGGACAAGGTTTAAGGGCAGCACCAACAGTAGCAAAGTCAGCGTTGTCACTGTTTGCACTACCGTTTTTACTATTGCCTGGAGCCGTCTGTGATCTGCTTTTTCAAAAGCCATAATGAAAAATAATTGAGCCTACTGCAAGGAACATGCTTACACTCGACGAATCAGTGTTAGACCATCCCTCAAAGGAATCAACACCTGCTCCACACGAGGATCATCCACAACAGTTTGGTTAAACATGGCGATCGCAACTCCGTTAGCCGTAGACTCCCCTGATAAGTAGGGCTGCCCCTGCATTAGGGTATTATCTGCACAGATCAAACCATTAGGCGCGAGTAAATTTGTGTCTAATAAAAGATTTAGATAATCTATATAGCCCGCCTTATCAGCATCGATGAATACTAAATCAAACCGCTCATTGGCTGCTGCTAATTGCTTCAGCGTCAACAGCGCAGGGGCGACTTTGACTAAAATCTTATGACCACTAGGAGACTCGTCAAAGCACTGTTGGGCAAATGCCGCCACATCACAATCGACCTCACAAGCAACCACTTCACCACCATCGGGTAGTGCCTCAGCCATCGCCAGGGCAGAGTAGCCCGTAAACATGCCAATTTCTAGCACTCGCTTTGCTTTAGTTAAATGCACCAAGAACTTTAGAGTTTGACCTTCCACATGCCCTGAAAGCATTTCCTGCTCCAACTGCGGTAAAGTCTCATCACTAGAACCCTGACTCCAATCTGCGGACTGGGTACGTTGAACCAGCGATCGCAATGCTGGAGACTCAGGTGTAGTGCAGCGGTTTAAATATGGGTCTAAACCACTTGCTAGCTCGTAGGCTTTTTGCAGTTCAGCCTTGAGGCTTGCATCAACGCTATCTAACGCAGCTATTTGCTGGCTAAGGGACTCTAGCTTTGCAGCTAAGATACTCAAAGGTGTCACGGGTCTGGGTAATTTTATCTCTTGGGAAATGGCAGTCATGCTTCTGCACCTAACGCAATAGAAGTGTCAGTTGGCTTTGAATCTAATGACATGAACATATCTTCACCTTCCCCGTTTCTAGGGTAGTCGCGACAGATATTTTTGTGAGTTGCTAGGACTCGATCTAGTTCAACCTTAGTTAAGTCATTGATGAAAGAACATTTCCCAATTGGCTGAGGAACAGCTGCTCTCAGCAAGCCATCCCGCGTCCGACTGATTGATTCTGTCGCCTTCCAGAGTAACTCGGGGGTGAGATAAGAGCTGTCAATGGCCAGACCAATACGGCTCATTAGCCCCAAAATACGGTCGCGATCGCTAACCGAGATATAGCCTCTCTGCTGGGCGATGGTTGCTGAAAACGCCATGTCAATATTAACCGCATGACCGTGGAACATCGGAATTTTCGGCGTTAACTCCAGGGTTGGACTCCAGGTATGACCATAGGCAATCACACGATCGAGGTCTAGTTCATGTAAATTAGGCACTTCTAGACCCAGCATAGTGTTGATCGCGTCATAGGTAACTTTGTGCGCTACTTCCCGTAACTGTGGCGTTCCATTTAAATAGCCAAAGTGGGTCTGCAAAAGCTCTTTGCCGTGTTGTTCTAGCAGACTAAAGATGCTGTAGTTGCTAACAACAGCAATTTTAATCAGCTCCGCCATACCATTGCGTACCTGGTCTACAGGAAGCGTTTTCAGAAAAGAGAAGTCCAAGATTACTTTTTGAGAAGCGTGGTAAGCGCCGAGTCGGTTCTTTAGTTTCCCGTGGTTGACGGCAACTTTAATGGCAACGCTAGCGTCAATTAGACCGATCAGCGTGGTGGGCACTCGGATATAGTTGGTGCGACGACGATAGGTAGCGCAGGCAAAACCGGCGACATCTGTGGTTAAACCACCACCCACAACTAGAACTGGCTCTTTGCGAACTAGCCCAAAATCAGCAAACGCATCGACAATTCGCTCAACCGTCTGTAACGACTTATCAGTTTCTTTAATTGTGGTCGGAAAGACGGTCAATTCAATTTCATAGTGCTGGAAGTAAGTCTGAATTTGCGTTGAATACAACCCATAGACAGCTTGATCAATCACCATTAGACAACGACCCAGCTGACGATAGCTGTCAGCGATCGCTGTATTCTCAACAGCAAATGCTCCTTGCACATAGAGCAAACTAAAATCAATTTTTTCGTATCCTTCAACATGGAAAGCAGTTTCCGTAGCCGTAAAATTTGCTTGAATGTTATTCATAAGACTTTCGTAATTCCTGTCTTCATTAGTGCTTATTGTTTCTTTACGTAAATTTACTTATCTTTTTGTATCGTAACAGACCTTAATTTTTTTTGCTCAGTCTCTTTTTTCATTTACTTAAGATAATTATCTGACTTGAACATCTGCAAGACAAAACTGTTCGCAAATAGGTTTTGCAGGATAATCAGCCGTGAGACAATTCATCCTGTTGTAAAAAGTGATGCGAGTCCCCATGGCGATCGCTTTTTAAACGACAGTTAGCTATTTTCAGTAGCAATTGAACCTGGCGATTGGCTTAAATCTCAAATTATTCTCAAATTATTAATGTAATTTTTGGTTTCGGGCGATCGCTATCTGCTTTTTGTCAGTCAATCAGGTTTTAGCTATTTTTAGAATAGAATCTTTCTTCAACTAGCCAATTAAATGTACGACAATTCATCATTAACTTTTAAAAAAGTATAGTAAAAATACTCTTGACAATTAATGTTTAAAGAATGTCAGAAAATAAATTTTTTGACGATATAGTAATCTGCAATTTTTAAATATATTTAAATATAAAATAATGGCATTTTTCAAAAGGATGATTATACTTGTGAAGTAATATTTGTTTTGAATTAAACATGAAAAGCGGGCTGTTTTCTGGTTATAAACAACCAGTTTCAGTAGTCTCATTATTCACAAGTATAGGAATAGTTTCAGGATTACAAATCTCAGGAATTTTTGTTGGTTATAGTGCTCAAATCTTACTGGCTCGCTGGTTAGGAGCGACAGAGTATGGAACATATGACTATATTCTTAATTTAGGTATATTTTTAAGTTATGTAGCAGGATTGGGATTACCAAATGCTTTGTTAAAACTCGTTCCTGAATACGAAATAAAAAAAGATTGGGGGCGATCACGAGGCATTATTTGTTACAGTTGGCTATATGTAGCGATCACAGGTATTTTCTTATCAATTGTAGTCACTATAGTTATTGTTTATTTGAGACAAAAAACTCCTCTTAATTTGCCAACAATGTTACTAGGAGTTTGGACGATTCCACTTTTAGCTTTATTAAGACAGCAAATAGAAATGTCAAAAATATTAAATCGATTTATTTTGGCATATTTACCACCCGTCATTATCTTGCCGATATTTTTAGCTACAGGAATATTTTGTTTAAAACACTATCTTTTTCCTATAACTAGTAGTGATGCGATCGCAATTTTTATAATTAGTCTTTTTGTTTTATTAGCTCTACAATTATCATTATTTTGTCAGCAATTACCTCAAGAATGGCTTACTTGTAAGTCTATTTGCGTGCCTAAAGAATGGTTGTCTGTATCTCTTCCTTTTTTACTTGGTGATGGAGCTTATCTAATTCTCAATCAAACTGATATTTTTATGATTGGATTTTTTTTAGATGCCAAACAAGTAGGTATTTATAGTGCTGCTCTTAAGACGGCTTGTTGGATCAATATTTTATTAACAACAAGTACTACAGTTTTAGCGACTACATTTAGCTCTTTATATGTTCAAAGAAAGCAAAAAGATTTACAAGATTTACTAACTAAAATTATCGGTTGGATCTTTTTTCCTGCTTTAATTGCCAGTTGTTATTTATTTCTTTTTGGTGATGATGTCTTGGCTTTATTTGGTACTGAATTTATAACGGCCAAATGGTCAATGCTTGTCTTGGTAATTGGACAATTAGTTAATGTAGCCTCTGGTTGTGTTGGTTACATCCTGCAACTTACCGGACACAACTACCAATGTACCTATGTTTATGTTTGCGGAACATTAATTAATTTAGTTCTATCCATAATTCTTATTCCTTTATTGGGAATTCTCGGAGGAGCGATCGCTACGGCTGTAACTATGATTGTTTGGAATATTTGGCTACATCATTTAGTTGTCAAATATCTCGGTGTTCGACCGTCAATTTTTTCTTTGATTCCAAAATATTAATCAATCGCGTTAGGCATCGTCGAGAAGTTTACGACTGATTACAAAAGCACAAATAAAAACGCTTAAGATTAGAGATTAGCGCGATCGCTTTTTAAACAACAGTTAATTATTGTAAGCAGCAATGAAACTTGATCGTAGATTATCTCGAACTCAACACCAACAATTTCTGACTATCCGCTGCATTTAAATTGTTATGCTGATTGACGCACACTAGCAGTATTTTTTTGTGCTTCAGCATAGATTCGTAGCGCAGCAGCCATATGTTGTTCGGCTTCTTCTCCTTTTGATTGAAACCAGGACAAAGTTTCAGAATCAATACGAACAACAACAGTATCTAACGGAGAAGAAGGCATTCGCAATTTTGCCTTTGAGAAAAACTCATCTGTAAGAGGCGCGATATCGGACGTATCAATTTCGTCATCTGACATTGCATCAATTCTATCCCAGTTTGTTCTTGAGGTATTGTTCATAAGGTTTCCTTTCATATGAGAGAGCTTTTCTGAGTGAGATAATACGAATAGTTTTGGCGTCAGGTTCTGTGTAAACAACGACCACAACTCGTCCATCTAGTATTCCAGTTCCAATCCATCTATCTTCACCTTCATCCCACTCAAAATCCATGAACTAAAATCACCTACTCACAATTTAGCAAACCATATACACGCTGTAACTAAGTTGTTTTTCAATAAAGCGATCGCTTTTAAAACAACAGCTAATCATCTGTCTCTTGCCATGACCAAGAAGGGTTGCCATACTTTCGATAAAATAAAAACTCTCTGTCTACTAATTGTATCTTTTGTGCATTGGGATTATAAGAAAGAATAAGTGGCGAAATACTTCTGACTGCTTGAAGTTTATCAATTTTATTCAACGCGGCAGATAAATCTGAAAGTCTAACTCGTGCTTCATAAACCTGAATTCGTGTTAAAAGATCTGCTCTGCTAATTCCGTCGCTCAAATCTTGACCCGTTGCCTCTACAAATACTCGGACAATTCTTTGATAAACTTTGAGTTCACTCTCCCCTGAGTCTCGAAGCCCTCGGCTTACAACATCATCAAATAGCCGATAACGAACTGCTTCTTCACTACAGATAGCATTTCTGGCTTTTACCAATGCATCTTGACCACCAAGAACTTCTATTTTACGACTACTCTCATAAATCCCCGACTCGTAACAGTATTTTTCTGCAACACGTTGCAGTAGACCAACGTTTTGATTGGCATCATCTACGATTTCTTCCTTAATTACTGGATCAAAACTGATGTTCAAAGCTTTTGTCCCCTTTTGAAGAACTTGCTCTAGCTCATTTAGACTCCAGCGAATATCAATCTCTTCTACGCGCCCGCTTAAGTCGCCGTTATAGTACGTTAACAAGTTTTGGTCAGCCCAGATACCAATAATTATAAAAAAGACCTGGCTATCCCAAAATGCTTTTAGATCAAAAGCCAAGTTTATTTTTTCTTGTTCTGACAAGTAATGAAAATCTTCAATTACAATTTTCTTTTGAGATCGCTTTATCTCTTGAGCAATATACCCAAGACTACCTGGATCGATACCAACGGGTGTTGATACTGTCCCCGACTCACTTTCAAAACTTACACTTCCCTCTATCTCTGCCTTACCAGAAGCAACTAAGGGTAAATTTATTTGACTAGAGGCTTTACTTTGAAGTTCAGTTCCTAATGTTAAATTTTTAGAGACTTCAGTAGGTATTTGTGAGCCGAGTTGACGAAGTATCTCCAAATATATGCGATCGCGACCTGAATTTGCACCACATTGAACAACTATACTTCTGTTCTCTGGTAAATTCTTCTTCCGTAAAATTGTTTTGCCTTGCTTAGACGCACCATGAATAACTATATGTCTATCCTGTCCTATTAGATATGTGAATCGTTTATCCAAACCAGAACGATCCACATACGTGTGTGCTGGAACAGAAGCGGCAATTCCGAAAACCTCACCAAGTTGAGTCATAGCTTTAAGTTCTAAATATAACTTTCTAAATATAACTTTTAGAGTTCATTTCCATTTTGAGTTTGAGAATCCGAGGGCTTAGTATGCTACTTCCACAAGCCTTTTTTTCAGCTCGCCAGAATTTATTGAAGAGCGATCTCGCCTTTGACCAGGGTTCTCATGTCTAAACTGAGCAAGCAAGCTAATGATGTATTTAAATCCAGAAGCTAATCACTTCAAACCCATAAGTTTACTTAAATTTCTTTAAACAGACCATTTAGAAATTTTTAATAATTGGTTACAGTACCGTGATATGATTTCTGGGTACTGTGACTGAAAAGCATTACTGCAAGGTTCGTAGTATTGCTGAGTAGTGCCTTAGTAAACAATCGTTGTCTAAGGTAAATTCCATTATTTGAATGGATAAATAACTGTCTAAATTAATCTACATTATCTATATAGAGAAGTTTAGTAGTAGCAGTAACCAAAAATAAGAATGGATCCGCATTCGAGTAACGTACCTTTGTCTAACCAATCTCCCGAACCATCACTAGTTCAAGACGAGCAGATTACTCATCATGAAGCTACTACTTCAGCAGCTCATGATTCAATGGCAGACTTTTATCAACTACAGCGATCGCTGTTGTTAACTACTCTGGTGTTGATGGGAATGATTTTTCCCCTGGTGTGGTATTTTGGCTCCCTTAACACTGCTGGCAACTATTTGCTAGGTGCAGTCGTGGGACTGGTGTATTTGAGAATGTTAGCCAAAGATGTTGAGCGCCTAGGTCAACAACGTATGGGTGCTAAGGGATTAGGGCTTTTTGTCATCTTGATACTGATTGCCAGCAAATGGCAACAGTTACACATTCTTCCTGTTTTTCTTGGATTTCTAACTTATAAGCCAGCGATCATTATCTACACTGTAAAATCAATCCTTTGGTCAACAGAAAAAGCAGAAAACGACGCTTAAAAATAAGAGATTTTTAAAGAAACTATCAGAACAGTTTTAATTTAATGTTTTGTTCAATCTAGGCATATGGAAATTCTAGGTGCTTCGACTTTTGTAAATACTTATACCCTGGCAGAACTAGAAGTTGGCGAACATTTTCTGTGGAAAATCGGCAATTTTTCAGTTCACGGACAGGTTTTTCTCAATTCTTGGATTGTAATTGGTCTTTTGGTCATAGCTTCTTTAGCTGCCACACGGAATATTCAGAAAATTCCTAGTGGTATCCAAAACTTCATGGAGTTTGTCCTAGAATTTATCCGAGATTTGGTGAGAAATCAGATCGGGGAAAAAGAATATCGTGACTGGGTGCCTTTCATCGGCACTTTGTTTTTATTCATCTTTGTGTCAAATTGGTCAGGTGCGTTAGTCCCCTGGAAACTCATTGAGTTACCTTCTGGTGAACTGGCTGCTCCCACCAATGACATCAATACCACGGTGGCTTTAGCATTGCTTACTTCCTTGGCATATTTTTATGCTGGGTTGAAGAAGAAAGGACTGAGTTATTTCAAACACTATATTGAACCAACTCCTGTTCTACTTCCCATTGCAATTCTAGAAGATTTCACCAAACCTCTTTCCCTAAGTTTTCGTCTGTTTGGTAATATTTTGGCTGACGAACTAGTAGTGGCTGTATTAGTACTTTTAGTTCCGTTATTCATCCCCTTACCAGTAATGGCTCTGGGCTTATTTACCAGTGCGATTCAGGCTTTGGTGTTTGCTACCCTCGCAGGAGCATACATTCATGAGGCTTTAGCAGACCATCACGATTAAGGGATCTATATGAGGTCTACATTTTAGGAGCAATCAAACTTCTAATCTGTTTAAACGTTGAAGTATATATACAGATATAGCTTCACTCGATTTTTAAGTTCTTTCAGTAAATTTAAAGTAGGTAAAATTTCATGGATATTCAAGCTGCTTCCGTTATCGCTGCTGCATTAGCTATTGGTTTGGCTGCAATCGGCCCTGGTATTGGACAAGGTAATGCTTCTGGTCAAGCAGTAGCTGGTATTGCTCGTCAACCTGAAGCTGAAGGTAAAATTCGCGGTACTCTGCTATTGACTTTGGCGTTCATGGAATCCTTGACCATCTACGGTCTAGTAGTCGCCTTGGTATTATTATTTGCCAATCCTTTCGTATAAATTTTTCTAAGATCTGTTAGAGATGCTCCGTAGTATCTCTACGGATTTTGATTGTTCAATCCAATTTGCCCTATAAAAAATGTTTGATTTTGATGCGACTTTGCCTTTAATGGCAGTGCAGTTTTTGCTCTTAACAGCACTGTTAAACGCAGTATTTTACAAGCCATTAATGAAGGTGCTGGATGAACGAGAGGATTTTCTTCGGAGTGGTGATACTGGTTCTAAAGATAAACTAGCTAAAGCGGAAAGCATTGTCAAAGAATACGAGAGTCAGATTGCTCAAGCGCGTCGAGAATCTCAAGATCTGATCCAAAAAGCCCAAGCGGAAGCAAAGGAAATTACGACTACCAAAGTAGCCGCTGCCCAACAAGAAGTTCAATCCCAAAGAGAAGCAGCAACTCAAGAAATAGAGCAGCAGAAAGCAGCCGCTTTTGCGACTTTAGAGCAGCAAGTAGATTCTCTCTCTCGTCAAATCTTAGAAAAAATACTCGACCCAGCATTAGTCAAATAAGTTAGATAAAACGTAAATTTGATTAATTGCGGTCATAAATGAAAAAAATAACAAAACTCAAGATCTGGGTATGATAGAGACTTTATTATTTCTAGCAGAAGCACACTCAGAGGTTGAAGGCGGTTTTGGTTTAAACTTGGATATTTTTGAAACCAACCTCATCAACCTTACTCTCCTAGTGGGAATACTAGTTTATTTTGGTAAGCCAGTACTGAGCAAAATTTTGACCGACAGACGTGCCAAAATTACCGAACAAATTCAAGCAGTCGAGCAGAAACAAAAGCAAGCTGAAGTTACTCTAGCCAATGAACAGAAAAAGCTAGAAGAAGCAAAAGTAACAGCGGCTAAAATTCGCTCTGAAGCAACTGCTAACGCTCAAAAGGCAAGAGAAGCGATCTTAGCTCAAGGAGAAAAAGAGGTGCAACGCCTCAAGGAGATCGCTGGGAAAGACTTAAGTTCCGAGCAAGAAAAAGCGATCGCCCAATTGAGGGAGCGTGTGGTGGCATTAGCTTTAGAAAATGCCAAATCGCGGATGGAAAATATGCTGAACGATGACGTACAGCGCCAGCTAATCGACAGCAGTATCGCTAAATTAGGAGGTTAATCATCATGAGTGGAACTCTAGTCAATAGTGAAGTTGGGGAACCCTATGCTCAGGCATTAATGTCTCTAGCACAGCAGCGTGATTTAACTAATCAGTTTGGTGAAACTTTTCGCGCTCTAGATTCTTTGCTGCGGGAGTCCAAAGAATTTAAAGACTTTGTACTTAATCCAGTAATTAAAGGGGAAGATAAAAAAGCAGTCCTCAAACGAGTCTTGGGTGGCGACGCAAACCCTTACTTAACAAACTTCATGATGCTCTTAATTGATAAAAGAAGAATTATCTTTTTAGAGGCAATTATTGAGCAATATCTCAACTTACTCCGCAAGCTGAATCAAACAGTTCTGGCAGAAGTTACTTCCGCCACCGAATTAAATGATTCCCAAAAACAGAGCATAGTTGAGAAAGTGAAGGCGATCGCTGAGGCACGTGATGTAGAGCTAAAAACCAGCGTTGACCCTGATTTAATTGGTGGAGTCATTATCAAAGTTGGCTCAAAAGTAATTGATGCCAGTATTCGAGGACAACTCCGTCGGATTAGTATCAGCTTGAATCCATAAAATCACTAAAATCACGAGCCGACAGCAGGAACTATCTAGGGGATTGCGTTGTGATTATTAGACAAGACATTTGACAACTAGTACAGCATAAAACTAACTCTTACATACAAAGAAAGCTATGGTTAGCATCAGACCAGACGAAATTAGTAGCATTATTAAACAGCAGATCGAATCTTACGAGCAGGATGTTCAAGTATCCAATGTTGGTACTGTCCTTCAAGTGGGAGATGGCATTGCGCGGGTTTACGGTCTAGAACAGGCAATGGCAGGGGAACTGCTGGAGTTTGAAGACGGTACAGTCGGTATCGCCCTTAACTTAGAAGAAGATAACGTCGGTGCCGTACTAATGGGTAACGGTTTCGGTATCCAAGAAGGTAGTACCGTCAAAGCTTCAGGTAAGATTGCGGCGATTCCCGTAGGAGATGCTCTGATTGGGAGAGTTGTGGATTCTTTAGCCGCTCCCCTCGATGGCAAAGGGGACATCAAAAGCAGCGAAACTCGCCTGATTGAATCTATGGCTCCAGGGATTATTGCTCGTAAGTCAGTTTGTGAGCCGATGCAGACAGGAATTACGGCCATTGACGCCATGATTCCCGTCGGTCGTGGTCAACGCGAATTGATTATTGGTGACAGACAGACAGGTAAAACTGCCGTAGCGGTAGATACAATCATTAACCAGAAAGGTGAAGATGTAGTCTGCGTTTACGTGGCTATCGGTCAAAAAGCTTCCACTGTAGCTCAGGTAGTTAATACCCTCGAATCCAAAGGGGCAATGGACTACACCGTAGTTGTGGCAGCTAACGCTAATGATCCTGCTACACTCCAGTACCTCGCTCCTTATACAGGTGCAGCGATCGCTGAATACTTCATGTATCAGGGTAAGGCAACTTTGATTGTCTATGATGATTTGACCAAACAGGCTCAAGCTTACCGTCAAATGTCCTTGCTGTTGCGTCGTCCACCAGGTCG